>JACQYS010000031.1 GCA_016208105.1 Desulfovibrio sp. | reverse complement strand
CATCTTCAAAAATACCTCGATGAATTCTGCTACCGATTCAACCGCCGTTTCTGGCCTGGGCAGGGCTTCGACCGCCTCTTGAGGGCCTGCTCCAGTGCCACCCCTGTCACCTATGCGGAGTTAAGGGGATAGCCACGTAACTTTAACAAAAATTTTCCATTGATTTTTTTGCCTTCTTCGGCTAATTCCCGCATCATCCATAAAAAACACAATAAATCCAACGCCGGAACTCGGCCGCCTCTTTTCTCCACCCCGCCAAGCGGCCTCTCGTCCCGGAGGATGTATGCATAAACCCCTCACCTGGCTCTTGATACTCTGCCTGGCAATGGCCTCGGCCTGCGCGAAAAAATACCAGTCCGACAACCAGGACATGAAACCCAACCTGGACCCGGAACTGTCCAACCCGGACTTCCTCAAGATCAAGCGGCCGCGCCCCCTCACCCAGCAGGAGAAGGAGGCCCTGGCCTCCAGGACCGATATCCCCTTCAATCTGGATGTTCGCGACACCGAGGAAGTCCAGATGTTCCTCACCTACTTCACCCAGGAACGCCGCGACACCATGACGCGCTGGTTGGAACGGGCCGCCCCGCACCTGCCGTACATCCGCGCCGTGCTGGCCACCTACAAGCTCCCCCCGGACATCATCGCCCTGCCATTCATAGAGTCCGGCTACAACACCATGGCCTATTCCCCGGCGGGCGCAGGCGGCATGTGGCAGTTCATGCCGGCCACAGGCAGACGCTTCGGCCTGAACGTGGACTGGTGGGAGGATGAACGCCGCAACCCCTACCTGTCCACCGTGGCTGCGGCCAAGTATTTGGCCGAACTCTACGCCCTCTTCAACGACTGGAACTTGGCCCTGGCAGCCTACAACTGCGGCGAAGGCAAAATGAGCAGGGTCATCAACCAGTCCGGGCACAACAATTTCTTCGACATCGCCAAAAACCCCAACCTGCTCAAGCAGGAGACCAGGCACTACGTACCGAAATTCCTGGCGGTTCTCAAAATTTTCAAAAACCTGGACGCTCTGGGGTTCAAGCAGGTCAATTGGGGTGCGGGACAGGTGCTCGAGGAGGTCCCCGTTCCCGGCGGAACCGACCTGGCCGCCCTGGCCGAGGCCTGCTCCATGAGCTGGGAGGACTTCCACAAGTACAACTCCGGCTTCCGCCGCCAAGTGAGCCCGCCTGACAGGCAAAGCCCGGTCTACGTGCCCGTAACCAAAAAAGATCTGGCCCTGGCCTACTTGAGCAACCCCTCCTGCGTGGCCAACCGGGGCATACGCTCCTACACCACCGCCGCCTCGGATTCCTGGTGGAACATTTCCAAGCGGACCGGCGTCCCCATAGCCGCCCTGCGTCAGATGAACCCCTCTGTGGGTGAAACCGTGGCCCCGGGGCAGACGGTCTATGTGCCCCTGGACAGTTCCGCCCAGGACACCGCCCTGGCCGATCTGGACGACAAGCCCGCCCCGCGCGCTTCCGAAGTGGCCAAAGCCCAGATCCACAAGATGAAGAAGGGCGAATCCCTGGCCTCGATCTCCAAGCTCTACGGAGTCTCCCAGGCCGACATCCTCAAGGCTAACAGCTTAAAGTCTCCCAGCCAGCTTGCCGTGGGAAAAACCTTCACCATCCCCGGCAAGGCCGTGCCCGCTGCCTGCCCCCCCATCCAGCCCAAGGGCCAGACAGCGGAGTCCAAAACCGTTGAGATCAAAAAAGGCCTTACGTTGGCTTCGGTTGCGGCCGCCAACAAGGTGGACGTGAAAACCCTCATGGCCGCCAACGGGATAAAATCCGAAAAAGACCTCAAAGTGGGCATGAAGCTGAAAATTCCCATGGAGGTCGCCTCCACACCCGCCCAGGCAGCCATGGCCAAGCCTCCTATCGAGGCTCCCGCAAAGAACCAGGCCCAGGCCGAACGCCTTGCCACTTTGGCCAAAGGCCAGCCTGCCAAGGAAACTCCTTCCAAGGACAAGGGCAAACCCGAGCCAAAGCCGGTTGCCGCTGTCCAACCCGCAAAGGATTCCAAGGACACATCCAAGGACAAACCCGCGCAGGAGCAAAAAAGCAAAGCCGGCACCCAGCAGTCAGCGGACTCCAAAAAGCCAGGCGGCCCGGTCCACTACAGCGTGGAGAACGGCGAAACCGTCTGGAGCATCGCCCGCAAGTTCAAGGTTGACCCCAACGCCCTACTTGCCTGGAACAACCTGGACAAATCCGTGCACTTAAAGCCCGGGGACAAACTGAAAATAAACGTGCAGTAGATCATCAGGCGGGGGCGAAAGCCCCCGCTCTCTTTGCACGCTCCACAACCCTACTCTCCCAAACCTTCCATGGCCTCGTCCACGCTCCAGCCGTCGTGGACCACCTTGCCCAAGGCCTGCAGGAGCCTGGTGGGGTCCTTGTGCTGGAAGATGTTGCGCCCGACAGAAAGCCCTGAGCCACCGGCCTGGACAGAATCGAACACCATGCGCAGAAAATCCCTCGTTGTGGGGGTTTTAGGCCCACCGGCAATGACCACCGGCACCCTGGCTCCGGCCACCACTGTAGCAAAGGACTCGGGGTCCCCCGTGTAGGGAACTTTCACGATGTCCGCTCCCAGCTCCATGCCCACGCGTGCGCAATGGGCCACCACGGCCGGGTCGAACTCGCTGGATATCTTTGGGCCGCGCCCGTAGACCATTGCCAGTACAGGGACACCCCACCGGGCGGCTTCGCGGGTGATGCGTCCCATGTCCGCAAGCATTGTCCGCTCGGACTCGTCGCCCAGGTTGAGATGCAAGCTCACTGCGTCCGCTCCCAATTGGATAGCCTCTTCCACCTCGCAGACCAGAGTTTTCACTCCCGGGAATGGCGAAAGCACCGTGGAAGCCGAAAGATGAACAATAAGGCCGATGTCCCGGCCTCTGGCCCTGTGTCCGCAGGGCACAACCCCCTTGTGCATGAGTACGGCGTTGGCCCCGCCCTCCACGATTCGCGTGACGGTGTCGCGCATGTCGATGATGCCGTCGATGGGGCCCACCGTCACTCCGTGATCCAGGGGGACAATGATGGCACGGCCCGTGTCTCTGTTGACGATGCGCTCGAGGCGGATGGTCTTTCCGATGTGCATGGGGTCCTCCTTGCTCCTTCCCGGGGTGATGGCGCTCCCGGCATGAAAAAGGGGCCGCGAACGCCTGGTTCGCGGCCCCGTGGAAAGGGCGCTTTGCGGTTTGTTCCTACGATTGTTCGCCCGGCCACGTCCCGCGAATGCGGAATCCGTAGGAATAATAATAGCAGGAAAAGGGACGGGCTTGGGGCTTGCGCATGGCTTAGGGTTTAGTCATTGTGGGCTTCACCTGTCAAGACGGAGGGATGTATGCGAGTTGTCAGCGTGATGGTGCTTGTTTCCATGCTTGCCGCCTGTTCCGGGCAGCCCACGTTGGTGAACACCAACAAATCCCCGGCCGAAACCCGGGCCGACTACGACGACTGCCAGGGGCAGGCGGCAATGGCTGCGGCCCTAACGCCCAAAGGAAAAAGCATCGACGACATCCGCCAAAAAGCCCTGGACGAGTGCATGAAAGCCAAGGGTTACGTCGTAAAGTAGCCGGTCATGCTCGTTACAGTGCGTTGCCTTGCCTCCCTTGTCGCCTTTCAGCCGGACCCGCCTGAGATGACCCTTCCCGAGAACGCCCAAGTGGCCGACGTGATCGCCCGGCTAGGCATTCCGGACGGTGCCGAATTCATGCTTCTCCTGAACAAAGGTCCGGCCGGTATGGACTCTCCTCTACGCCACGGTTCCACCCTGGAACTGCTGCCAATAGTCGAGGGAGGTTGAACCTCTTTCCATCATGGTTGTTTTGACATAATATAAGCCCATGTCTTTGGATATTGACCCACTTTCAAGCCGCCTTGCCGACGGGTTCGGGCGCGTGGTCAACTACCTCAGGGTGAGCGTGACCGACAGGTGCAACCTGCGCTGCCTCTACTGCCGCCCGATCAAGGACTTCCAGGCCATCCCCCATTCGGACATCCTCTCCTACGAGGAATACCTCCGGATGATCCGACTGGCGGCCCCTCTAGGACTGACAAAACTCCGCCTCACGGGTGGCGAACCCTTGACCCGCAGGGGTTTCCACCGCTTTCTCGAAGAGGTGATGCGCATCGCGCCCGGCATGGACGTCCGCCTGACAACAAATGGCACTCTGCTGCCGGGACAAGCCAAAACTCTGGCTGCCCTTGGGCTCACGGCGGTGAACATCTCCCTGGACTCGCTTGATCCCGCCACGTTTTTCCGCATAACCGGCGCGGACCTCTTCAGAGATGTCCGTAAATCCATAGACGAATGCCTGGACGCCGGGCTTCGGGTAAAGGTGAACGCCGTTGCCCTGCGCGGACTAAACGACAGCGAACTTCCAGCATTCCTGGACCTGGCCAGGACACACCCCCTGGACATGCGCTTCATCGAGTTCATGCCCATCGGAGGCGACACCCTCTGGGACGACGGCCTCTACTGGCCTGCCTCGGACATACTGGAGAAGGCGCAGCAAATGGCCGAACTCACCCCGGTGGTCCCCGGCGACGAAGGGCACGGCCCGGCCCGCATGTGGAACATCGCAGGCGGTCACGGCCGCCTGGGAGTGATCTCCGGGCTTTCCGGGCACTATTGCTTTAGCTGCAACCGCCTTCGCCTGACCTGCGACGGCAGGCTGAGAACCTGCCTCTACTCCGACACAGAATACCGGCTGCGCCCGCTGCTGCGCTCCGCCAAGACCTCCGACGAACGGATCCTCGAGGTGCTCAGAAGAGCCCTGGCCAGAAAACCCATGGGACACAAGCTCCTTCAGGAACGACGCAACCGGGGGGTCTGCGCCAAACCCATGACGGCCATTGGCGGATAGACAATGGAAAAAGACTATCTCGAACTGATTTCCCCGCAGGCCTTCCAAACCGTTCTTCAGGGTTTCCCACCCCTTGGAAGTGAAGCCGTCCCTCTGCACGCGGCGTCTGGCCGTTTTCTGGCCCAAGCCGTGGCATCACCCGAGAACCTCCCCCAGCTGCCCCGTTCCAGCATGGACGGATTCGCCGTGCGCGCAGCGGACTGCTTCGGTGCCACCGAAACCAACCCCACCTATCTGGACATGGCCGGCGATTTGGACATCACCGCCGTCTCCAAGAGCGCCCTGGCTCCTGGCACATGCCTCAGGGTGGTTACGGGGTCCAGCCTGCCTCCGGGAGCGGACGCTGTCGTCATGGTTGAGCATACCCAGGACCTGGGGGCGGACACCATCGAGATCAGAAAGGCCGTGGCACCCGGCGAGAACATGATGCTCGCCGGCGAGGACGCCACCGCCGGACAGCCGGTTCTTGCCGCTGGCGCGCTCATTCGTCCTGCTGAAACCGGCCTTCTGGCCGCCCTGGGAATCCAGGAGGTGCGTGTCGGTGTTCGCCCTGTGGCCGCCATTCTCTCCACCGGCGACGAACTGGTGCCTGTTTCGCATGCTCCGGAACCAGGCCAGATACGAGACGCCAACGCTCCGGCCCTGGCGGCCATGTGCGCCCAGTGCGGGGCAGAACCGGTGCAGTTCGGCATTGTCCGAGACGATGTTTCCGCCATTGCCGACGCACTTTCTCGCTCCCTGGCGGTGTCCGACGTGGTTTTTCTCTCTGGCGGCAGTTCGGTGGGCGTGCGCGACCTGACCATAGAGGCGCTCGCACAGCTTCCCGACACCCAGGTGCTGGTTCACGGCTTGGCCGTAAGCCCCGGCAAACCGACCATCCTGGCCCGTTCGGGCGGAAAGGCCGTGTGGGGCCTGCCCGGGCAGGTGGCCTCGGCCCAGGTGGTGATGTTCGTGTTCGGCTGCCCCTTTCTTTCCCATCTGGCGGGAGACGGCTCCGCCTTTTCCCGTCCCCGCCCACAGATCCAGGCCAGACTCGCCCGAAACGTGGCGTCCAGGCAAGGCCGGGAGGATTTCGTGCGCGTAAGCCTTCGCCCAAGCGGGAACGGACTCCCTGAAGCCGTGCCGGTGCTCGGCAAATCGGGGCTCGTAAAAACCCTGGTGCAGGCCCAGGGGCTGGCCAGAATTCCGGCCGACCTGGAAGGTCTGGAAGCCGGAACAACCATCCAGGTGATGCTGTTATGAACGTAAAGCGCAACATCTTTCTCCGCACGGTGCCCATCCCCGAGGCTTTGGCCTTGGCCAAGGCCGCCTTGGACCGCATCTCCCTGGTGGGAGTCGAGTCCGTTCCGGTGGAGGAATGCCTGGGCAGGATAACGGCCAAGCCGGTCATGGCCCGCTTGAGCTCTCCCACCTTCCATTGCGCGGCCATGGACGGCATTGCCGTGAAAGGGGAATCCACTTTTTCCGCGCGGGAGGGCAGCCCGGTCGTTTTGTCTCCGGACACTGACTTCGCCATGGTCAACACCGGCCAGCCGCTGCCCATGGGATTCGACGCAGTGGTCATGATCGAACACGTGGTATTCGACGACCAGGGCCGGGCCACCCTGGAAACTCCAGTGGCCCCCTGGACCCATGTCCGCCGTATCGGCGAGGACATCGTGGCCACGGAACTGGTTCTGCCAAGGCGCCGCAAACTCACTGCCTACGATCTGGGAGCGCTTCTCTCCTGCGGGGTATGGGAGGTCGAAGTCTACGAGCGGGTGCGCATGTCCGTGATCCCAACCGGAGACGAGGTGCTCGACTACACCACCCACCCCACTCCGGGCCCGGGCCAGGTGGTGGAATCAAATTCCGTGATGCTTTGCGCCTTGGCGCAAAGCTGGGGGCTTGATGCCCGCAGACGTCCGCCCGTTCCGGACAACCTTGACGCGCTGGCCAGATCCGTTGAGGAAGCCCTGAACTCGCCAGCTCACATCATCACACTGGTGGCCGGATCGTCCGCTGGGAGCAAGGACTTCACCCGGGCTGTCATGGAACGCTTCGGCGAGGTGGTTGTCCACGGCATTCAGGCCATGCCTGGCAAGCCCTCGCTTCTGGGCGTGGCCCAGGGGAAGCTCCTGGTGGGTGCGCCAGGGTATCCTGTATCAGCCGTTGTCTGCTTCGAGGAGCTTCTGGCCCCGCTGGCCGCCTGGCTCACCAGGGCAGAGCCCGCCCGGCGCCCCACAGCCAGGGTCCGTCTGGCCAAGGACGCCCCGTCCAGGCCCGGACTTACAGAGTTCTTGCGCCTTTCCGTGGGACGCGTTGGAGACGGTTACTCGGCCTTGCCCCTGTCGCGCGGTGCGGGGCTCATCACCACCCTCACCCGGGCCCAGGCTGTGGCCAAGATACCGCCGGACAAGGAAGGCCTGGCCAAGGGCGAAGAAGTAACGGCCGAACTCCTGGTCTCCCCGGAGGAGTTGGAGCGCACTCTGGTGGTGGTGGGCAGCCACGACATCACCCTGGACCTTCTGGCGGATGAACTCATGCGCCTGGACAACCCCATGCGTCTGGCTTCCAGCCACGTGGGAAGCCTGGGCGGTCTTGCCGCACTGGCACAGGGTTCAGCCCTTATCGCGGGTACGCATCTGCTGGACACGGATACCGGCGACTTCAATTTCTCGTTCCTGGACAAACATCTGCCGGGAATGGCCGTGGCCGTGATCAACCTGGCCATCCGCCACCAGGGGTTCATTGTGTCCCCAGGAAACCCCAAAGACATTCAGGACGTCTCCAGCCTGGCCAGAGGCGACGTACGCTTCGTCAACCGCCAGCGCGGAGCGGGCACACGCATCCTGTTGGACTACCACCTCAAGATTGCCGGGATCGACCCGACAAAGGTCACGGGCTACACCCAGGAAGAGATGACCCACATGGGCGTGGCCGCCAACGTGCAGAACGGTGGAGCGGATTGCGGGCTTGGCGTTTTTGCCGCGGCCAAGGCCCTGGACCTGGACTTCGTACCCCTGGCCCGCGAACGTTACGACTTGGCGCTACCCTTGACGAGCCTAGAGGAACCGCGCGTCCAGGCGCTTCTCCATGTGATCCAAAGCGACAGTTTCAAGGCCAAGGTTGAGGCTTTGGGGGGCTATGAAACCGTCTGGACCGGACAGCGGATGCAGCCCGGACAGGGACTGCCCCCGGACAACCTGGACGTGGAGAACTGATCCGATTCGACCCGTTGGTGTGATCTCCCTAAGAAACATGCAATGCGCCCGGAAGCCTGTGGTTTTCCGGGCGCATCTTTTGCCAAACCTTTTTTCTCCAGTTCAGCCCAGAAACCGAGTCCATAGAGCGGAGAGCGGCATGACGATAAACAGAGAAGGGACCATATTGGCCACGGGGAATTGCTTTATCCCGCAGATACGAAATCCCGTGGCCAGCATGATGAGACCACCGCAGGCGGAGAAATCGGCGGTCATCCCGGGAGTGACCAGGGGAAGAATCAAGGACGCACCCAGATAGAGCCCGATTTGGATTATGAACTGGGGGATCATCAGAGTGGCCACGGTGTAGCCGAGTGATGCCGCAAAGATGGCCGAGGTGAACAGATCGAGAATGGCTTTCACGATGAGCAGGGTGGCGTCCCCGGTCATGCCTTCGCTCATGGCCCCAAATATTCCCGTACCGCTCACGCAAAAAAGCACCATGATGGCCACAAACTTCTCGAGAAATTCGTCATGGTTCACGTCCGAAGCGGGCTTTGCAAACTTCTCGATCAGTTTCCTCGTTTTCGCGGCAAGCCTCTGGATTCCGGTTTCAAGATGCGCCAGCTCCCCCACGAGGGCCCCGAGCACAAGGGCCAGAACCATGGGAGGCAATGAATTCACCTTGACGACCATGGCTATGCCGAGCCCCATGGACGCGCATCCGAACACCATAGGCATCCTGGTGCGCAGGTTTTTGCTCAACCTGTCTCCAAGCAACGCCCCCGCAAGAGTCCCAGCCAGCACGGCCGCCGCATTCACATATGGACCAACCATTCTTCCACCCTGTTCCTTGTAATGCCTCGCTGCCTGCAAGGCGTCGCGTTCAGGCAAGCGGGTGGCATTACTCCCCTGTCCGCGTTCGGGCAATACTTGGGTTTGCCTGCTGGCCCTGGCTTCAGCAGAGAAACGCGAGATCCACTTTTCTTCAAAACAGTCATTTTGCCAGCCGGAACCATGCCTCCCGGGTGGATTTTCCGAAACATTTGCATTAAGGGTTCTTCCTGCACCCGCTCGGGTGCAGTCAGTAAAAACCGCGCCTGATGCCCCATCGAAGGAGAATTCATGCCCCCTGCCACTGTTCCAGCCGACCTCCCCGTTCCCCAGCTCAACCAGAACGCCAAACTCGTCCTTGCCAAGCGCTACCTCCGCAAGGGCCCCGAAGGCGATCCCGTGGAGAACGAGCAGGCTCTTTTCTGGCGCGTGGCCCAGGCCATCGCCAAGGAAGAGGCGAAGTACAAGAAGTCTTCCTGGAAGGCCAAGGAACTGGCCCGGGCTTTTTACGACCTGATGATCTCCTTCAAGTTTCTTCCCAATTCGCCCACCCTCATGAACGCCGGCACGGACCTCGGACAGTTGGCAGCGTGTTTCGTCATCCCTGTGGGCGATTCCATGGACGAGATCTTCGACGCGGTGAAACATGCCGCCCTTATCCATAAATCCGGCGGCGGCACGGGTTTCTCCTTCTCCAGGCTCCGCCCCGCCAGCGCCCGGGTGGGCTCCACCGGCGGTGTGGCTTCCGGGCCGATATCCTTCATGCGCATTTTCAACACCGCCACCGAGCAGGTGAAGCAGGGCGGGACCAGGCGCGGAGCCAACATGGGCATCCTGCGCGTGGACCATCCGGACATTCTGGACTTTATCCGCTGCAAGGAGCGTGAGGGAGACCTCAACAATTTCAACATTTCCGTTGCTCTGACCGAATCCTTCATGCAGGCGGTGGAGAACGACGAATCCTACGATCTGGTCGCTCCGCACACCAAGGAAGTCACAGGAAAGCTCAAAGCCCGCGAAGTATTCTCGATCCTGGTGCAGAAGGCCTGGGAATCCGGAGACCCGGGAATCATCTTCCTGGACCGCATAAACCGCGACAATCCCACTCCGGCCCTGGGCGAAATCGAATCCACCAATCCCTGCGGCGAGCAGCCGCTGCTGCCGTATGAAGCCTGCAATCTGGGGTCGCTGAACCTTGCGCTCATGACCAACGATTCCCGTGAAGGGATCGACTGGGAAGAGCTCAAGCGCGTGGTGCACCTCGGGGTCAGGTTCTTGGACAACGTCATCGACGCCTCGGTGTATCCCTTGGAGCGCATAACAGACATGGTGCACTCCAACCGGAAGATCGGCCTTGGGGTCATGGGCTTCGCGGATCTGCTTTTCCAGCTGAACGTCCCCTACGATTCCCAGGAAGCCCTCAAGCTGGCCGAAAAGATCATGGATTTCATCCAGGTCGAGTCCAAGGCCGCCTCCAAGGAACTGGCCGACGAACGCGGCCCCTTCCCCAACTACACCAAGTCGGTGTTCGTGGATCGCAAGCAGGGGCCCTATCGCAACGCCACCACCACCACCATCGCGCCCACAGGAACGCTCTCCATCCTTGCCGGATGTTCCTCGGGCGTCGAACCTTTGTTCGCCCTATCCTTCGCTCGTCACGTCATGGACGGCGAAAAGCTGGTCGAGTCCAATCCCTTCTTCGAGGCCGCGGTGAAGGCCGCCGAGTGCCACTCGCCCAAACTCATGGAAGAGGTGGCCGCCAAAGGTTCCATTTCGCATATCGACTACATTCCAGAGGACATCCGCCGCGTCTTCGTTACGGCCATGGACATCGAGCCCCTCTGGCATCTCAAGATGCAGGCCGCCTTCCAGAAGTACACGGACAACGCCGTTTCCAAGACCGTGAACCTGCCGACTTCCTCCACCCAGGATGAAATCTGGCGCATATACTGGCTGGCCTACGAACTCGGCTGCAAGGGCGTCACCGTGTACCGCGACGGCTGCAAGGCCGGCCAGGTGCTTTGCACCGGCGACGGCTCCAAGCAGGAGAAGCCAGATGAACGCGCGGAGTCCAAGGTGCGCCACCGCCCGGACGTCTGCTACGGCTTCACCCAGAAGGTGAAAACCGGATACGGGGATCTCTACCTCACCGTGAACGAGGTGGATGGCAAACCTTTCGAGATGTTCGCCACCATCGGCAAATCCGGCCGCTCCATCACGGCCAAGGCCGAGGCCATAGGCCGTCTCGTTTCCCTGGCCCTTCGCTCCGGGGTGGATGTGACCGAAGTTGTCGGCCAGCTCAAGGGCATCGGTGGCGAAAACCCGGTGTTCCAGAAGAAGGGCCTGCTTTTGTCCCTGCCAGACGCCGTTTCCTGGGTGCTCGAGCACCGCTACATGCAGGGGCGCAGTAAACCTGAGGACTTCAAGTCCTTGAACGTTCCCACCTGCCCCGAATGCGCCGAAGAGCTCGTTTTCGAAGAGGGCTGCTACGTGTGCAAGGCCTGCGGCTTCACCAAGTGCGGATAATCCGCCGGTGACGCGATGATCTCGGCCGTACAGCTCCACCACGCTTTCGGGGACCACCAGGCCCTGCGCGCGGTGAGCTTTCGTGTGGCCAAGGGAGAATTCGCTTTCATCACCGGACATTCCGGCGCGGGCAAGACCACGCTCATGCGCATCCTGCACGGCGAACTGCCCGTGCAGCGTGGCAAGGCCCGCATCGCGGGCTACGATCTGGCGGCCCTCAGAAAAAACCAGCTTCCCTTTCTGCGCCGTGAGGTGGCTTTGATCTTCCAGGACTTCAAAATCCTGATGGACCGCTCGGCTACTGATAACATCAGCCTCCCTCTTGAAGTTGCCGGCATGCCCCGGGACCAAATCAAACGCAGGGTGGATTCGGTGCTGGCTTCGCTTAATCTCGGACGCATCGCGAATCTGGCCTGCGCCAGCCTGTCCGGGGGTGAACAGCAGCTCGTGGCCACCGCACGAGCCATGGCAAGCGGCCCCAAGGTCATTCTCGCGGACGAACCCACCGGCAACCTGGACTGGGATATGGCTCAACGCCTCCTGGAGGTGTTCAAGCAGTTTCATGCGCACGGCTCAACCATTCTCATGGCCACCCACAACCAGGACCTGGTCAGGTCAACCCCCCAAGCCAGGGTGCTGAGCCTGGAGAGCGGCCTTCTTCTGAACGGGGGCGACGATATCCAGGAGGATGAGTAAATGATCCTCTTGGGCCGGGCCTTTGCCCGGGCTTTCGCCCAGATTGGACACTCTCCCGGTCTGCACGCCATGGCCGCCCTGGCGTTGGCTCTCACCTGTTTTCTGGCCGGAGCTTTCGGACTTTTCCTGGCCAACCTTGACGAGTACCTGCTCCAGCGCAAAGGCCACGCCCAATTTCAGATATACTGGAAACCGGGCTTGGATATGACTCAGATACATCCACAGTGGGACGCCATCAAAGCCATGCCCGGCGTTCAGGAGTTCACGGGCTTCACCCCCGACCACGCCCTTGAAAATCTCAGGAAGGCCCTCGGCGACGGGCTCGACCTTTCCTGGCTTGGAGGCACCAATCCGCTGCCTCCCACGGGGCTGGCCACGTTCATGGTGTCAAGCGAGGACCCGCGGCCCGCCCAAATCTTTCTTGAGAGCCTGAAGGCTCTGCCCGGGGTGGACAAAGTGCGCTTAAGCCCCATGCAGCTCGACTTGTCCGCGGCACTTCGCGCGCTCTCCGCCCGCGCCCTCATCCCCCTTTCGGTCTCCTTGTCGCTGGTCATCGCCGTTGTGGCGTATTTAGCGGCGCGGCTATGCCTGGAAGGCCGCAGGGCCGAGGTTGAAATCATGAGACTGGTAGGCGCCCAGGAGTGGTTCGTCCGTTTGCCCTGGGCCGTGAGCGCGGCGATGACCGGTTTTGGCGGAGCCCTGGCAGGGCTTGTCTTTTTGCATATGGTCCAGCTCTTCCTGGCCGATGCGCTCTACACCGCGCCGCTCTGGATCAAGCTCGGGCCGCTTCCCGTGGAAGAGGGTGCAGCCATGGCCGTCATGGCCCTCGTCATGTCCGCTCTGGGCGGCTGGCTGGCCGCCAGGGAATAACCGTGAACGACCCTGACCGGCTGGTGGCCTGGTTTGGCCGGGAGTATTTCGCTGCATCCATAGCGCGTCCGGGCTGGAGGGTATTCGTACACTCCTACCATGACCCGCAACTCTTCACCTGGAATGACATCGTTTCGCTGTGCGGACAGGCACCGGATGTTCTGGTTCTCGGCGACCGCAGCCACCCGCCTCCGTTTCTTGGCCTGGAGAGTTACCCCTGCCTGACCGTTTTTTACAGCGTGGACAGCCACATCCACTCCTGGCACCCCCTGTACGCCCAGGCCTTCGACGCCTGCCTGGCTGGCCTCAAGGACGACCTGGACCGTTTCGCCGTTGGTCGCCTTACCGCCAAGCAGGTGCTCTGGAGCCCGGCCTACGCCCCGAACCAGGAGTACCTGCTCTGGACACCGGAAGAGCCTGAATGGGACGTTCTCTTCGCGGGGACCGTAAACCCCGAAACCACGCCGCTTCGTGCCGAGTTTCTGGAGCGGCTGAAATCGGCCTTGCCAGGGCTTCATGTACGCCAGGGAGAATTCAAGTATCT
Source organism: Desulfovibrio sp. (assembly GCA_016208105.1). Lineage (NCBI taxonomy): Bacteria > Pseudomonadati > Thermodesulfobacteriota > Desulfovibrionia > Desulfovibrionales > Desulfovibrionaceae > Desulfovibrio > Desulfovibrio sp. Next base: position 114,574 of record JACQYS010000031.1, on the reverse strand, counting down.
CTTCCCCAAGGCCCGCGTCGTTCTCAACGTGGCCGAGCGCGGAGACCTGAATTTCAGGGTGTTTGAAGCTTTGGCCATGAAGAAACCCCTGCTCACTCCGCTGACGGGCAATGGCCTCCTGGAACTCTTCGAGGACGGACGCGATCTTCTGACCTACGCCGCGGATGACGCGGCCGACTGCGCGGCCAAAGCACGCTGGCTGTTGGACCACCCTGCTCAGGCGGAACAAATGGCCCGATCCGGGCTGGCAAAGGTGGACTCGGCGCACAGGGGGACCCACCGCGCCGATGCCTGCGTGGCTTTTTTTGCCTCGCTGCTCTCTCAGGGCAATGGCAAACGCCTTGCTCTGGCCGGCGACATCCATCAAAGCGTTCTGAAACCCCTGCATCTGCACTGGGCCGACTCTTCGGCTGAACCGGCCATGAAGATGGCATATTTACGGGATGCGAGAAGAAATCTGGAAAAGCATCTTCCGGATGGGAACGGTTCGACGGTTTGAGTGAGGCCTCCGGCGGCCAAAGGGCTACGCCCTTTGGTATCCCTAGATAAAAAGAAAGTCCCCTGTGTCCGACAAGGAAACAGGGGACGTTACACTTTCTTTAGGTGTTATGGACTCCTATTGCGTGGCTGCCTGAGCTCAGGCAGTTCGTCACACCGCCTCTTTCACCTCTTCGGTCTGCCCATGACGTTCAATGCCGAGCTTAGCCAGATTCGCATCGGGTATGTGGCTCGAAATGTTCGTGGCCGTCTGCTTCACTGTGTGGCAGGCCTTGCAGGCCGGAAGCGGATCAGGGGTGTTCACCCTTTCCCGGGCCTTCACCCTGGCCGGATGGTTCCACACTTCGAAGAAGGTTGAGTCGTTCAAGTTCCCGCAGCTTCCGCCTCCTCCGCAGCACAGGTTCACCGACCCGTCGTAGCGGATGAAGATGGTTTTCCAGGGTTCGCGACACATGTTCCCGGTACGGTCCTGATGGAGCGACTCCAGACTTTTCGCGGCCAGCTCCGAGAACAAGGGCGGCCTTTCCAGGTACACCCCGGCCGACCTGGCCATTTCTATGGCCTTGAGCATGTGATGGTCGGCATACTCCTGGTGGAAATAGAGAGATTCCTCCAGCATGTGCTCGTGATGGATGGTGCAGGTTGAGACATAGATGGAGTCCACTCCCAGGTTGCCCGCTATCACGGCCAGCTTTCCGAGTTCAGCGATATTGGAGCGCATGGCCACGAAGCCGAGCTGAATGGACGGGAGCTGTACCCCATGCTTGAGCTTGAGTTCGGACAGAGCCCCGATGTTGGAGAGAACCTTGAAGAAGTTACCTCCGCGTATCTTCTTGTAGGTCTTGGGCGTGGCCGCATCCAGGCTGATCTTGATTTGCGAAAGGCCCGCATCGAGCAGCATTTCTCTCTTGCGCTCAGTGAGCAACGATCCGTTGCTCACCATCCACAAGTTGCATCCGGCTTTGGCTCCGGATTGCAACATCCTTTCCAAATGCGAATACATCAGTGGCTCGCCGCCTGTAATGAACAAGGTCCTTGCGAAAGGAAGGATCGGCTCGAGCCTGGACAGGGCCAGCTCCGAGAGTTCCTTGTCCGAATCACGCTCGGATTCTGCGCACATGATGCAGTTGTAGTTGCATTTGACCAGCGGCATCACGGTGATGAACTCGGGGAAGGAGTTCACCTGGCCCACATGGTTGGTCATGTACACGCTGTTGGCCAGCTCGTTTAGGTCTTTAAGGTTTTGGGTATATTCCATGTATATTCTCCCTGCCCTTTAAGAGGCTGCCTTTATGGGCATAAGCTCTCCGGCCAGCAGCTTGTCGGCCAGGGCGGTGGAAAAGTGAGTGTAGATCGCGTCCACTTTCTGCATCTTACCCACACATTTTTTGCAATAGTCCGGTTTGTCCGAACTGTTCACGGTGCGGCGCAGGTTGGTAAGCAAAGGCCCGTTCCAGATGTCCATGAGTTCCGACTTGGCCAAGTTGCCCATCGAGGGTGCCCCTCCGCAACAGATGTTGACATCGCCATCCATGTTCACCATGAAAAGCCGCCAAGGTTCGTTGCAGCTCGTAAACACGCGGGTTTCCGCCGGGGCAGTTGAGTTAAAAAGGATAGGAAGGTTGATGGGGATACCTATCGACTTTGCGGCCGCCGCTGCCTTGAGCATGCACTCGTCAGAATACTCCTGGTGGAAATAGAGGGATTCTTCGATCCAATCCTCACGGGTGCAGTTCATATAATAGACATTCACCTGGTGTATGCCGATGGAATCAGCCAAGGCCAGGAGCTTCGGCAGTTCTGCCACATTGGATTTCTGGGCCACGAAGTTGAACTCGAGTATCGGCAAGGCTGAGCCTGTCCTAACCTTGAGCTTGGAGAGCTCCAACACGTTGTTCACGAAGCGCATGAAATTCCCGCCCCGGATGTACTTGTAGGTCTTGGCTGTTCCGGCATCCGCGCTCAGTTTGATGTTGAACACCTGGTTCTCGACGATGAAACGGCGCATCTCCTCGTCCATGAGTGAGCCGTTGGTGGTGATGCGCACCTTGGTGGAGGTTTGGTTGGCCAACGCCACCATCTCTTTGAAATGTTTGTACACCATCGGTTCCCCGCCGATTATCTGCATGATGTCGGCGAAGTACATGGCGTCCCTCATTTTCTCCACCACGTCCCAAGCCATCTCCGGTTTGTCGAATTGCTCCTGATAACACATCCGGCAACGGTAGTTGCATTTTACTGTGGTGGTGAACATGATTTCCTGGGGGAAGGTGGGGGTCTCAGCCACGGCATTCCCGGCCATGACCGGGAACAACGTATTGTTCATTATTGTGGCATGTTGCGGATAGCGCATGAAAAGGCCTCCTATGCCGCCAGATGGCGGAGATGGTTCAATACCCCTGGATCGAGGACTTGGCCGATAATGTCAGCAGCACCTGGCAGGCAGGCGGATAAGTACTCGCCCGCCTCGGGATAAAGGTCCTGACTGGCCGCAACGGTGATCCAGTTCATCCCCGCAAGCTCCTTCATGGGTTCCGGGGAACGCTCATAGGAACCAAGGATCTCCTCCAATGCGTCCATGTGATTGGAGGCGGGCACGCGGATGGAAGCTCCGGTGACGGCCTTGCCGCCCACAACCATGTAACCCGTGCATTGAGGGTAGTCGTAGGGAACGAATGGCGTGTGCTCGATGTTTTGTACCCAAGCTCCGTAAAGGGTCTTGAAGGAATCCAGCTTTGAGGCTGCGAAATAGTGGTCGGACTGAGCCTGGGTCCAATGATAGAGTTCCATGCCGTTTCCATGCTTTGTGGCCGCGGCGAGCCAATCGTCCAAGAGCAGGTTGGACCTGGAAAGCCTGAACGCGCTCTGCGGGAAATCCCAATAGGTGTGAAACGGTTCGAATATGCACCCATTCACCAGAAGCCCGTCCTGAGACAGTATGCGGAATGTCTCGGCAGCCGTCCGCATTTGATTGTCTGATATGTTCAGCGCCGAAGAGGAGACTATGAGGTCCACCGAGCCGTCCTCGAAGGCGAAGCGGTTGGCGAAGTCGAATTCCCGGTATTCCAGATTCGGTAGCCTGAATTTTTCGCGGGCAACGGTGAGCGATTCGCGGCTCACGTCTAGCCCGATCACCTTCGCGTCGGGGAACCTGGCAGCCAGGGACCTTGTCGTCTGGCCCAAGCCACAGCCAAGCTCGATTACCAGTTTTGGGGCATTGGCCAAGCGCGCTTCAATATATGGACTGAACTTCCCGTAGTGATCCTGAACCGCCACGTAGCCCGTCTCGTGCCAGCGATCTTCCGGAAGATCGATCAGTTCTGCCATGATCCTGGCCACGGCCACGTGGTTGACGAAGTGCCAAACCTTTTTCAACCGCACCGGAACGTCGGTCTCTTGACGCTTTCTTTGGAGTTGTCCACCCACTTTCAGGTAGGGGATCAGGCTCACTGACTCCCAATCGCAATTTTTGGTTGCATCGAGCAAGACGTCGGCAAAGTGTTCCGGATTACCGCCCAGGATCACCCAGTCTGCTCCGGGGATGTGTTCCAGGGGGCGTCCCCGCCATTCCGGATAGGCGAGGTTGGGGCGCGTGCTTAGGAGGGGATAGATGAAGGGAGTCCGGCAGCGCCAGGATGACCCCACTACCGCTAATTCGTAGCAGGCAAGACCGGACAGGTTTAGCACCGGCATGGGTTTTTCAAGCCTGGGCGAAACCGCCTCAGTTTTGAATGCTTCGCGAATGCGCTCATAGAGCGGCCCGATTTGAGCCGCCGGGATGAATACCCTGTGTGTTCCCGCCATCGTGCTTGCTCCTCGCTTACGATCTCTCCATGCGCCGAAGAGATACGCGCCAACAAACAAGCAAGGAACGTGCCTGGGAAGCAATGATGTTTTGGAAGGGCTCTGTGAGCGTAAGATTAATTAGAGGGATGCCCGGATAAGGCCTTTGGGGTCCTGGGCGGCCAGCATCCTCTCAAATCGTGCTGACTTCCCCTGAGCAGCTGCCTGAGCGCGCGCCAACCGTAGTTCTTCGAGCCCCTCGGGCACGCGGAAGGTTTTCAAATCGACAAGGCCCAATGAAAAACTCAACAGAAAGTCCTCACGGTTTCGAAGGGACAACTGGCTTAAATACCCCATGCGGGCCAGCTCGCTGCCCGGAATGCCTTTGAGCAAAGCTTCCGCCTTGCGCATCACCGCTGGGTTCTCCGCATCCATCGACAAGCTCATCGTATAGCATTCGCTGGCTGTGGCCGGGAGATGGCGTTCGCTGTCAAAAGGAAACCCCGGCCTCCAGGGCAGGCCGTTTCGAGCCAGGGTCTCGGCCATGGCCGCGTACAGGGACGCGGGACTGTCCACATCCTGAACCGGGGAGCCGGTGGCGGCTTGGAATGTTGTGAAGAGGCTCCGGGCAAGCCCGAGCTCTCCCTGTCGCAAGGCAAGGGCGCATGCGCTGGTCCGAAAGGAAACATCGGTTGGCGCGAATCCAGCCAGGGCATTCCGGGCCGCCAGAGCCAGAGCCTGAGCCGATTGTCCCGCCAGGACCAGCAAACGTAATATTGCCGTGAAGCACTCCGCCTCGTCTTGATACGGCTGGAGCCCGGCAAGGACTTCCTCGAGGGTTACGGGCAAGAGGGACGATTCCAGGCAGCGCGCCGCCGCCAGCCAGAATTGGCGCTTCCCATCTAAACCGCATGCAGCTGGTGGTGCCTCCATGGCCAGTTGCCAAAGGGCTTGCACCCTGTTCTCCGGCCTGTGCTCCCGTTCGGTCCGCTCCCAGGCGGCCCGGCCGATCTTCTCGGCCAGCTCCGGGTTTTTCAAATAATATCGAACCACCTCACCCAGCTCGAGCGCTTCGCTGTACGTGACCACTTCCCTGCCCGGCTCAAAAAGCTCTTCGAGCCCGTTTTCGGCATGTGGCTCCAGGACAAGGCACCCCACCGCTGCCGCCGCGAACAACCGCTGGGTTATCTCGCCCTGGATGGATTCATTGGGGGCCAACCGCGTCTGTGAATACACGGATTGTACCTCTCCATAGGGGATCTCCGTTTCCACTCGGATGGGGAAAAGAGACTGAAGATACTCCACGAAAAGCCGTCTCACTGGCCTGAACTGAGTCACCCGCCCCACAAACGCCACGGGATGCCCCCTCTGAGAGTGCGCAATACAAGGGCCGAACCTCTCGCACCAGGTTACCCATCCCACCTTGCCCGCACCGGCCTGACGGAAGGGTTCGAGCCAAGCCTTCTGGGTGCAGGCTACGGCCCCGAAAAGACTCGCGTAGGGAGCCTGCCAATAGTGGTTGAGATGGGGGTCCTGGGTCCAAAACACCTTGGGGCAGTCGAACTGTTCCAGACCTTTCACGAGTGTACGCGGAGTGAGCAACTCGTCCTGAAAAATGACATCAGGCACTATTTCGCTCTTTGCCAATTCAGCCGGAAGATCCAATAGCCCCGGAGGAGCGTTCAGCACCGTCACTTCCGCGGGAAGATGCTCGAGCCATGGGCCGAGGCTCGGCGTGATGTAGACCGCCCTGGGTTTTACGTTCATGTTCGGGGAGAAACGAGTTCCGCGCGTCTGAAACAACCCAGCAGGTGGTCGTTCACCAGACCGCAGGATTGGAGAAATGCATAGGCGATGGTGGTTCCCACGAATTTAAATCCCAGGGATTTGAGGTCGCGGCTGACCGCATCCGAAAGCGGCGTCGACGCCGGAACCTGATCAATTCGTTCCCAAGCGTTGACCACCGGCTTGCCGTCCACAAATCCCCAGAGATAGTCGGAGAAGCTGCCGTGCCGGTGCTGCACCGCCAGAAAAGCCTTGGCATTGGCCGAGGCCGCTTCCACCTTCAACCTGTTGCGGATGATACCCGGGTCGGCCAAGAGGCGTTCGTGCTCCCTGGGACCGTATGCTACTATTACACTCGGATCGAACCCCTGGAACGCTAGGCGAAAGCCTTCGCGCCGCTTGAGGATGGTGAGCCAGGACAACCCCGCCTGGAAGCCTTCCAGCACCAGCAACTCGAAGAGCCCTCTGTCGTCTCGCAGAGGGGTTCCCCATTCCCTGTCGTGATAGTCCACATACACGGGATCGCTGCCGGGCCAGGGACAACGTCTGTTCCCGTCCGGCCCTACCAGCAGGCTCATTGGGCTTCCTGCGACAGGTACACTGCCATTTTTTCCGAGAACAGGTAGAGGCAATCCACCATGAAGGAATACTCGGGGCATTCCTGACGCCACAACGCCATCACCTCCTTGAGGTCCTGGCGGGCGGCTTCCAGCTCAGCAGCGGACTCGGCATTGTTGATACGTGCGAGAAGCCCCAGGTACTCGTCGGATGAAAAGGCCGTGACAACAGCGCGGCTCACGCGCTCCTTGTCGAGCCCGTCCCATACTCCCTTCATGATTGTGTCCTTATTCTAGATGGAAACGGTTGTCTAATTACCGGAAAGCTTACGGTCGCTTATCAGAATGAATTCCTCGAAATGCTCTTCCAGCCACTCATATATCCTCAAGATTTCCTCCTGAAGGTGTGTGGGAAGGTGGACTCGAAGCACCGCCATCCATGATTCCAACTGGTGTTTCCAGTACTGCGGTTTGAAACCGTGCGCCCGGTAGGTGTGGAGCACCCAAGAAACTGTGCGCACCAACACGGAGGCATCGAACTCTTCGAGCAACGCCGTCACGAAGCGGCTGTGGTTGCGGTGGGTCTCGAGCAAGAGGCCTAAGCTGTCAGGTCCCACCAGATCATGTATGTCTCCTCGAGCGAGCATCCTGGCACTCACCGCCGCGGCCATGGCATCGGCCCGTTCGGCAAAGGCCTTGGCAGCGTCCTGGGACGGACTGGGTATAGACCGTGCGCTTTCAAGTAACCGGCGGGTAATCATACGTCAGGCCCCACGGCTCGGCTGTCTCAGAAGCGCCAGGCCGGTTTGCCCGCCAGGCTGGATCGGGGAGGTTCCGGGTCGATTCCGCTGCTTCACGACAAACCTAAGCACATACGCGGTTTTCTCTTAAGAGATTAGCCTGTATACTCTGGCTTGGGCTAGGGGTAAAGGGTGATAATGACTTTTGGAGGGCAAGTTGAAGGATTCACGCCATGTGCTCATAAGCGTTGTCACCCCGACCAGGGGTGACAGGCCCTTGGCGCTGGCTCAGGCAGCCCGTAGTCTGGAAGCTGCCGCCACGCATGCAATGGACGCGGGGCTTCTGGCCCCGGGGCAGGTGGAATGGCTGGTAGGGTTTGACGGATGCAAAGGGCTTCGCCCAGCGATTTCACTGCCGACCACGTTCGTGGATTTTCCAAAGTCCGGCAATTTCGGCAATCTCATCCGCGAAAGGCTTATCAACCTGGCCAAGGGCTCGCACCTGATGTTTCTCGACGATGACAACTCCCTGGCCGAGACATCCCTGACAAGTTTCTTACCCCACCTTGACGTCGAATTCATTGCCGCCCGCATCGACGTGAGTCTCGCCTTCGACATCTCCCTCCTCCCCAGGCCAGGTCCTGGGGAACCCATACGCCAAGGGAATATTGACCCCCTGTGCCTGTGTGTTTCCAGAGAGCTGGTCATCGGACGAGGGAGAGGCTGGAGCGGAGAAGGCGGGTACGAATCGGACTTTCTGAACATCCGCAGATACTTCCAAAGAGCCCGCAGTCACCTGTTCCTGGACGATGTGGTCGGTACGTACGACTCAGGACGCGGCTTGGACCCGGAAGGGGTCAACCCCAGACAGGCCAGGACCGAAGCGGACAAATTGAAGGGCGACTAGGACAAGCACACGTTCGAGCCGCAAAGTCCTCAGGCAGGCCCGAACGCGGGCTGGGCTAACCCCAAAATGTTTCCAGAAATACGCGTCACATGCCGGAGGCCAAGATGCTCCCAGACATCATGGTGCACATTTGTGCGCCGCCCACGTCCTCAAGGACGCACGGGGCTACGGCGCAACCTGCTGGCAGGCGGCAAGCTGGCCCTTGTTCATCCAGGCCAGCGCACCTGTGGCGGGGTTCTCGGAATACTCCATCATGATGGCCGTCTGGTCATCCGCGTCGAAACGCCAGGAACGGTCGCCGCGCAGATTGGGCTGGCTCTCCAGGGGAGTCCCGTAAGTATCCTTGAGTTTGCCTAGCAAAAGCAAATGGTTGACCTGTCCGTCGTAACGAGTGAGAGCTCCGGCGAATTTTCCTTTGCAAAAGACGTAGACGACCTCGCGCATGCGCACGCCCAGCACATCCATGTCGTCCCCGGGTAGTGTGTAGTATTTCAGATCCCCATCCTCCTCTCGAAGATCCGGCTCCGTCAGCACTGAAAGGGACGCCCCCCAGGCGATCCCCTTGAAACCTTCAGAGGACTGAAGCTGCGGACTTTTTTGCTTGGCCTTGCCCTTCTGTTGTCCCGACCCTTTCTTGGATTTCGAGGACTGTTTCGATTTGGACTTGGTTTGGCTCGTCTTCTTCGCGGAGTTTTCGGTCTGAGCCCAGGCGACAGGAGAGCTCAGGACCAGACACAGGCCCAGGCAAATCATTCGAATGCATGTTTTCATGCCCGTGGGATAGTAAAAGCCCGGCTCCGCATCAAGCGGTCCGGGCTTTAAAAAAAAATCGATTTGAGCAAAAAACCTTCAAAGGGAGGGCGGTTGCCCGCTTCCCGTGTCCAGCCAATGGATCATGCGAAGTCTTGGCCGGACCCGTTTCATAGCCGGGGAACCTACACAGCCTTGTCAAGAACTCCCTTGGCCATGCGTTTGATGCTCTCCGACAATGTGACCAGTTCATCCTGAGGGATTTTGCGGATGACCTTTTGGCTGCTGGCGTCAACCATCTCCACCTGAACATTCCCCCCAGCGTCGTCGAGCACCTTGAAGTGCAGCTTTACGCCCTTGTCCCCGAAGTACTGTTCAGCCTGCTTGGAGAGCTTTTCCGCCTCCTCGCGGCTGAAGGATCCTCCTGGTTGCCCGGACCCGTTGCCTTCATGCCCGTCTGAAGTCTCCTGAACCCTTTCGTCCTCGTGCTTGGTGGCGGCTATGGCTCTCTCCACTTCAAGCGCCAATGCCGCGGCATCCCGTGGGAACTCTGTTTGCTGAATGTTCATGGTTCACCCCTCCCTGGATGAAACCTTTTCTCTCTTTCGGTTTCGTCGCAGCTCTTATCGGATTTTAGCCGACGAACTTTAGCCCACCTCCCCTTCCTTGACTTGAAGGGCGTTTTCATCAAAAGTCCTTCGCTCCTCAATTTCGCTTCCGCGGAGAGAATCGTGAAACCAGCCCCGTCGTCCATTTCGTTCCCGAAACTGGAGGAGGAAGTCCTCGCTTCCTGGACCAAAGACCGCACCTTCTGGAAATCCCTTGAGAAGACCAAGAACGGCAAACCCTACGTTTTCTACGACGGCCCGCCATTCGCCACAGGTCTTCCCCACTACGGGCACATCCTCACCTCCTATGTGAAGGACACCGTTCCCCGCTATTTCACCATGCGCGGCCACTTCGTGGACCGCACCTGGGGATGGGATTGCCACGGCCTGCCCATCGAGTACGAGGTGGAAAAAAAGCTGGCCATCTCCGGCAAGGCCGAAATCCAGGAGTACGGCATCGGCAAGTTCAACCAGAAATGCCGGGACATCGTTCTGGGATACGCTGGAGAGTGGGAAAAGGCGGTTGGCCGCATCGGTCGCTGGGTCGATTTCTCCCGCCAGTACAAGACCATGGACCTGACCTTCATGGAGTCGGTCCTTTGGATATTCTCGCAGTTTTACGAGAAGGGCCTGGTCTACGAGAGTCCGCGCGTGGTGGCCTACTGCAACCGCTGCATGACCCCGCTCTCCAACTTCGAGACCGGCCTGGACGACTCCTTCCGCGAACGCGACGACATGGCCATCACCGTCCGCTTCCGCGACGCCCTTATCCCGAGCCGCTCCTTCCTGGCCTGGACCACCACACCCTGGACATTGCCCTCCAACCTGGCCTTGGCCCTAGGCGCGGACATCACATACGCCTTGGTGGAGATCGCTCCGGACGACCAGGTCTGGATCGCCAAGGACCGCATGGAGGCCTACAAGAAGTTCCTGCCCGAGAACCCGGTCATCGTGGAGGAAGCAAAGGGCGCCGCCCTGGTGGGACGCAAGTACGTCCCGCTTTTCCCCTATGCCCAGGGCGAACGAACTCACGTGGTTTTGGAGGGTTCCTTCGTGGACACCTCCATGGGTACCGGCATCGTGCACATGGCGCCCGCCTTCGGCGAGGACGACTACAACCTCTGCACCAGCCAGGGCATCGACATCTTCGACCCGGTTGACCATCAGGGCCAGTTCACCGAAGCCGCTCCCGACTGGACCGGCATGGGAGTGTTCGAGGCCAACAAGCACATCGCCAGGCGGCTCCGCGAAACCGGGGCCATGTTCGCCCAGGAGAACTACCGCCACAAGTACCCGCACTGCTGGCGCTGCGACCAGCCCCTCATCTACCGGGCCATTTCCAGCTGGTACGTGAAGGTGGCCGAAAACCGCGACAAGCTCCTCGGGTGCAACGAGGACATCAACTGGGTTCCCTCCCACATCGGTACCGGCCGTTTCAAGAACTGGATAGCGGACGCGCGCGACTGGTCTGTTTCGCGCAACAGGTTCTGGGGCACCCCCATCCCGGTGTGGCGCTGCGGAAGTTGCGGCACGCTCGAGGTGCCCGGTTCCATCGCCGAACTCGAGGCCAAGTCCGGCCAGAAGATCGAAGACCTGCACCGGCCCTTCTGCGACGAGCTGACCTGGACCTGTTCCAAGGACGGCTGTTCCGGGGCCATGAAGCGCGTTCCCGAGGTGTTCGACTGCTGGTTCGAATCCGGGGCCATGCCCTACGGCCAGGCCCACTATCCCTTCGAGAAGAAGGAGTGGTTCGACGCCAACTATCCGGCCAGCTTCATCGTGGAATACATCGCCCAGACCCGGGGCTGGTTCTACACCCTGCTGGTGGAAGGAGCGCTTCTTAAAAATCAGGCGCCCTTCACCAACTGCATCTGCCATGGCGTGGTCCTGGCCGAGGACGGCCGCAAGATGTCCAAGCGGCTCAAAAACTTCCCAGACCCCATGGAAGTGGTGAACAAGTATGGCTCCGACGCCCTGCGCATCTATCTGCTCTCCTCGCCCGTGGTGCGCGGCCTGGATATCCGCTTCTCCGAGCGGGACGTGGAGGACGCTGTCCGGCGCTACCTCATCCCCTTCTGGAACGTGTTCCACTTCTTCACGTCCTACGCCGCCCTGGTGAAAGGCTACGAGCCCACGCGCATTGAGACGGCCACGGAGCTTGCCGACCGCCACATCCTGGCCGAGTTGGAGGAGCTTCGCAAAAGCGTCGAGGCAAACATTGAATCCTACGATCTGCCCAGGTGCTACCAGGCCATCCAGCAGTTCATCGACACCCTGTCCGGCTGGTACGTGAGGCTGAACCGCCCCCGTTTCTGGACGGAGACCGTGACCGATGACGCACGGCAGGCCTTCGACACGCTCTATACCTGCCTGGTGGAGGCCTCGCGCATCTTCGCGCCGTTTATCCCCTTCGCCATGGACCATATCCACACGCACCTGGCCGGCGAATCGGTGCATCTTGCCGATTGGCCCGCAGCCGTGCCCGGACGAGAGGATGTGAAGCTCACTGCCGAAATCGATACGGTGCGCCGGGTCATCGAGTGCGGGAGAAGTGTCCGCGAGAAGGTGCGCATCAACCTGCGCCAGCCCCTGTCCACCATCCTGGTGGCCGGGGAAAAGAAGGACCTGGTCGAGCCGTACCAGGCACTTATCGAAGAGCAGGTGAACGTCAAATCCGTCCAATATCCAGACGGGCCGGAAACCTTCGCCAGCCGCGCCGTGCAGCTTGACGCCAAGAAGCTGGGGCCTCTTTTGAAAGGCGCCTTTGGTCCCACCCTGGCCGCCGTGAAGACCGGAAGCTACGAGATCGGCCCGGATGGGGCCCTTACCGCTGCCGGAACCCGGGTTGAACCGGGCGACTTTGTCATCGCCTGGGAAGCCTTAAGCGACGATGTGGGCGTGGCCGCAGACAAGGGGCTTGTGGTTGGCCTCCAGCTTGCCATAACTCCCGAGCTCAAGCGCGAAGGCGCTGCCAGAACGCTCAACCGCCTGATCCAGGACCAGCGCAAGAAGCTTTCTCTGGCCTATGACCAGCGCATCACACTTGGCATCGAGGCGGACGGCGTGTGGAAGGAGTCGCTTGAGGCCCACGTGGGCTGGCTGACCGAGCAGTGCCTGGCTGTTGGAGTGGAATGGAGCGTCTCCGCCCCTCAGATCGAGGTGGAGGACGAGAACGGCAAGCTCAGGGTAGAAGTGATAGCGAAGTAACAGGACGCATCCGGCGGCCAAAGGAACTTCTTTCCTTTGGAATCCTTTTCAGCGTCGCGTCTCTCATTGCCGATAATATTCACGATGGGAATTGAAGCCCCGGCCAGACGAAAGTCCGGCCGGGGCTTTTTCTCGGGAGGAGGGCAACCTGTCTTCAGCTTTTCAGGTTCTTTTCAATCCAATCGTCCAGTTCCTTCTGCCCCTTCTCAAACCTGTCCTTGAAGCGGCCCTTGAACTCGGCCTTCTTCTCAGAGGCCTTGGCCCGTTGTTCCGGGGTGAGCACCGAATCGATCTTAGCCTTGACCTTGCCCATGTTCACGGCAAGTTCTTCACCGGCCTTGGCCATGGCCTGGGCGGCCTTGCGCACCAGCGACTCGTCGCCCGGGGTCTTTTCCATCACCTCGCGCATGCTTTCATGCGCCTTCTTCATGGCCTCGTGCACAGCCTTCGACTGTTCACGGTTTTCCTTGAGGATCTTGGCTATTGTGCCCTTCTGGTCCGGGGTGAGCCCAAGGTCCTCGAGCAGTTTAACAATGCCTTTCCCATGTCCCGGACCGAAGCCATCGGGTCCGCCCGAGCCTCCGGGACCGCCAGGGCCCTTTTCCTGGGCGGCCATGGCCGTTGCGGCCAGCGCCGCCACCAATACCATGACGGCTGCGAATCGTTTCATTGTGTTGTCTCCTTGCTCACGTTGCTTGAGCGCGCTCAAGGAGTATGTGGGAGTTTGCCCCAGCTCCGTTACAAGTAATGCGGTACAACCGAGCTATTTCTTACATAGCGGGAAGGAGGTCATGATGGAGTGTGGAACTGCTTCAGGGACCGGGCGCTGCCCGCACAGTGAACTCTTTGCTTGCTCGCGTCCCACCCAATGTGGCGGGACGCGAGCACGAAACAGACTGGAAACAAGACCGGGGCTTAAGTTTCAAATTTACGGGCACGGTATGGGTTGGTAGGCCACGCTCCCCTGGCTGTAAACCTCCCGGTAGCATTTCTGGTCCACCACGTAGACGTTGCCCTTTGATGAAGATGAATTTGACAGGGCGATTGCTGTTGCCGGCAGAACCGTGAGCATCGCGCCCGCTGCGACGCCCGCCGCGACTCCCGCGCCGTATCCACCGGAATAGCCGTACGCGGGCACGGGCACGGGGACCGGAACAGGCATGGGTGGAGGCGGGTACCCGGGACGGTTGGCAATGGCGGTGTTGTTGACCACGGTGGTATTGTTGACCGTTCTGTTGATGTTCGTGTTTCCTGCGGCGACGTTTCTGTTCACCTGCCCGATATTTCCACGAGCAGGCTGAGCCCCCTCGAACTGGGCGCTCCGATTGACCTGCCCCTGACGGTTGAAATCGGCCTGCCGGTTTCCCCCTCCCCCAAAGCTCTGGGATCGGTTGAACCCTCCTCCGCCGCGGCCGCCCCCACCTCGAGCGTATGCGTCTCCCAGACCGAAGACCCCCAAAAACACCGCTGCGAGAAGTATCATTCCAAAGGGTTTAAGCCCCCCTGCAATGCATCCGGAGCGAGAGTCCGTAGTGTTCATGCCAGCCTCCCTTTAATTTCCGGTGTTGCCCTGCCCCAGGGGAAGAACCGGAATTTCCCGGGCTCCCTTGGGTGGGGTGAAAACGAAGATGGAAGACGCGAATTTCGCCTCGGTATTCCACTTGCTCAACACAGCCGTATATTGCGGCCAGCCTGGCAGACTTTTGTCTGTAACAACGATCTTTCGCGGCAGGCCGTCGGCTTCGTCTATCCAAATCTGCCAGTTCATGTCTTGCCCGAAGAAAACCAGATGGTGGCATGGTCTCCCTGCTGCAGAATGAAGCCCAAGATAGCGGCCTGTTACTTTGTCCAAATCGAAAGAGGCGCACGGGGCGGAATACAGGAGATTGGCCAAGGGCGCCTGCAGACCGTACTGGTCGATCACATGCTGGACGGTCGCGTCTGTGCTTCCCCTGCCTTCCACCGTGCCATAGACATTGGCGTCGGCGTCGTAGGACACGAGGGTCTTGCCGTCGTAGACATACGCCCCGTCCCTGTCGTCTCCAATTATGTCGCAACGGAAACGGTTCGGCCGCTGCACGCGGGTGGTAATTGCCTGGGACAGACGTATGGAGTCTCCTGTGGGAAATGCGAAGTCCCTGTCCACCTCCGCCAAGAAAGAATACGATTTGAGGGTTGCGAGCCGATCACAACAAACCTTCAGAACGATTTCAGCTTGGACGTCCGTCCCTTCGCCGGCGTGAGAGTTCCTTACAGGCAGGACAACCGTGAGCGCCAACAGCAAACCCGCGGCAAGTGCCCCTTTCATACGCATGTGTGCCTCCTCGTGGCATGGATATCCGGTTGGATCTGCGGGGTATTGGAAATATATGCTTTCCATACGCGCCTCCCGTCAAGCCTGGAAAGGCGCGGGAAGCGTATTGATTTCTCGCTGCTACCATGTATTTATCAACTCTGCCCGGACCCGATTTTCCCGGCGGGTTCGGTGATCAGGTATGGAATAATACTGACACTGGTTGCCCCGGCCAGCGCATGCGGACCGGGATTGGTGCCAGAGATACTGCCGGACGGTGTACCCCAAATAGCGGGGAGTTGTTCCGCCGCCCTTTCCGGCGGATTGGAACGGGACTGACTTCCCAGGAGGTTTGCAATGGAATGGGTTGAAAAGGTCAAAAGCTTTTTCGCTGGAGAAAAGAAGGATTTGAACGACCCGGAAATCCGCAAGGAAGCTTTCTTCCTGCTCTCGGAGCTCTATGGCTCAGCCCGCTGGGACGAGTTCGCCATGATCGTCCGCCAGACCATCATCACTCGTCACCCTGTGCAGAAGCCTTCTTTCGCAGAGATGGAAGCTGAAATGCGCGAGGTTCACAAACTTTTCGAACCCTGGCTGAACTAAACCAGACGGGCCGCCCCGAAAGGCGGCCCGCGATGCTCACTCATTCTTAGCAGGCCAGACCTGCTTACTCTTCTTGCAGCTTTGCGAGCAGAGCCGTCCGCAGTTCCTTGGAGCCCATTCCCAAAACGCGGTTCACCGCGCTCATCACCGCCTTGATGGAGGCGGTGACGATATTCTCGTGGATTCCCACGCCAAAGGTCATGCCCTTGACTCCCTCCATGGACACTTCCACAAAGGCGACCGCCTTGGCGTCCGCGCCCTGGCTTATGGCCCTCTCCTCGTAGGAGTGCAGGGTGATGGGCAACCCGAGGGCATGCACCGCGGCGTCGATCGGGCCGTTGCCCTTGCCGGAAAGGCCGAAGGTCTTCTTGTCCACTCCAACAGTCAGGCTGATGCCCTGTCCCTTGCCGCGCTCGAAAAGATGATGCCCGGCGTAGAGGATAGGTTTTTTGAGCTTCAGATACTCGCTCTCGAAAAGGACCCAGAGCTCCTGAGACGTAATCTCGCCGCCCTTGGAATCGGCATGGCGCTGCACCGCGCCAGAGAACTCAACCTGAAGCCGCCTGGGCATCACCATCCCGTGGGCAGTCTCCATCAGGTAAGCAACTCCGCCCTTGCCTGACTGGCTGTTCACCCTGACGATGGAGTCGTAACCGCGCCCGAGATCTTCCGGATCAACTGGGAGGTACGGCACCTCCCAGACATCTCCCTGCTTGCGGGCCTCCATGCCTTTTTTGATTGCGTCCTGGTGGGAGCCGGAAAAGGCCGTGAAGACAAGGTCACCCGCATAGGGATGCCGGGCATGGATAGGCAGGCCTGTGAGTTCCTCTGCGGCCCTGGCAATCTTTTCCAGCTCCGAGAAGTCCAACCCGGGATCGATCCCCTGGGTGTAGAGGTTGAGGGCCATGGTCACGAGATCCGCATTCCCGGTGCGCTCGCCGTTGCCGAAGAGACAGCCCTCGACACGGTCGGCCCCAGCCAACAGGGCCAACTCCGCGGCAGCGACAGCCGTCCCCCTGTCGTTATGCGTGTGCACGCTGACGATCATGCTCTCTCTATGCTTGAGCTGCCCGCACATCCACTCGATCTGGTCCGCGAACACATTGGGCGTGGCCAGCTCCACGGTAGCCGGAAGGTTCACGATGAGCTTGTTGGCCGGGGACGCTCCCCAGGCTTCGGCCACAGCGTCGCAGATGTCGCGGGCGAAGCCGAGTTCGGAGGAAGAAAAGTTTTCGGGGCTGAATTCGAGAACCCATTCGGTCCCAGGCTGTTCGCCGGCGAGTTCCTTCACCAGTTTCACGGAGGAAACAGCCATCTCAACCACTTCCTCCGGCGTCTTGGCAAACACCGTTTTCATGAATACCGGGGCCGTGGCGGCATAGATGTGGACGATGGCCCTGCGGGCTCCCACCAGGGACTCCATGGTCCGCCTGATCAGATGCTCACGGCACTGACTGAGCACGGAGATGGTAACGTCTCCCGGGATTTTGTTTCCCTCTATCAGGGCGCGAACGAAGTCGAAGTCGGTCTGGGAGGCGGACGGGAAGGCCACCTCGATCTCCTTGAACCCCACCTTCACCAGCAGTTCGAAGAGGCGCATTTTGCTGGCCGGGTCCAACGGTTCGAACAGCGCCTGATTGCCGTCTCGCAGATCGGTGGAAAGCCAGGCCGGAGCATGCGACGTGATCTTGTCCGGCCAAGTCCTCTTGGAAAGTGGAACCTGGGGAAAAGGACGGTATTTTCCTGGGGTGGTGGGCTGCATGAGCCTTTCTCCTGCGTTGCTGAATCAATAACTTTCCCCGCCTTTGGCGGGTGGACACGAATACGGGGGAAGAATGAAAAACTGTTTATTTGCCCGCGGGGGGCAGTAGCAGAAGAAGGCAGGAGGACAGGGAATGGGTGTTCCAGGCCATGGGGTTTGCTTACCCACATCCGCCGTGAGCTGTCAACCAGCCATCTTCTCTGTGCCTTTTGCTTTTGTTGTGCGAGTTCGCATGACAATGGATTCCCCTTTTTCGAGGTCTCCCACTTGTAAAAAGCATTCCCTGCAGCTACCTGTATGGAATCTCCCAGGAGAGGAACTTGAAGAAGCCCAGACCCACGTTCATCGTGCTTTCGTATGCGTTTTTCAGCGCATGCTGGATACTCTTTTCCGACAGAGCCGCGAGCGGACTCTTCTCGAGCCAGCCTGATGTGTTGCTCTGGGTCAGCACTCTCAAAGGCTGGTTCTTCGTGGCTGTCACGTCTCTTCTTCTGCTCTTGGCGCTAAGCCGCCACGATGCCAAAATTTCCAACCAGATACATGCTCTTGAAGAGAGCGAGACCCGCTTCCGTACCATTTTCGACTCCGTCAGCGATGCCGTCTTCATCCATGACGTCAAAAACGGGACTATTCTGGACGTAAGCCAGCGAGCCTGCGAGATTTTCGGCTATACCCGCGAAGAGATTACCCGCTTGGACGTAGGCGCCCTGAGTTCCGGACGACCGCCCTACAGTCAGGCCGATGGCGAATTTTGGATGCGCCGGGCCATGGAAGAAGGTCCCCAACGCTTCGAGTGGCTGTCAAAAAACCGTGAAGGCAGAGAGTTTTGGGTGGATGTAAACATCCGGTTCGCTCGCATCGGTTCGCAGGACGTAGTCATTGTTTCCATCCATGACATAGACGACCGGAAGAGAATCCAAGAGGAAGTCCTGCGAGAAAAAGCTTTCACCGATGCCGTCATGGATAGCATCCCAGGGCTTTTCTACCTCTACGATGACCAGGGGAAGCTTATCCGCTGGAACAAGAAACATGAAGAACTTACCGGTTACACCAGCGAAGAGCTCTCCCGCATGCACCTGCTCGATTGGTACAAGGACGACCCCGAGGAAATTGAAAAGATAAGCAACGCGGTGGCCCGGATCGCCACGGACGGCTACTCCGAGTCGGAAGGGCATCTCCAACGCAAGGACGGCACGAAAGTCCTGTTCTATTTCACGGCCGTGCCTCTTTCGATTGAAGGGAAAAACTATTTCACGGGCATTGGCATCGATATCACGGAGAGAAAGAGGGCTGAGATAGCCCTACGGGAAAGCGAAGAACGCTATCGCTCAGCCATCGAAAACATTTCGGATGTCCTGTACAGAACCGACGACCATGGCAGGCTCATCATGGTCAGCCCTTCTGGCGCACGGCTCTTGGGCTATGAATCCGATACCGAGCTTCTTGGCCGTCCCAACGAGCAGTACTGGGCTCAACCGGAAAAGAGGGCTGCCTTTCTGGAATTGCTCCAGCTTGACGGCAAAGTGAGCGACTACGAAGTGGAGCTTAAACGAAAAGACGGTTCCACAGTGGTTGTTTCCACCAGCAGCGCGCTCTATCGCGACCCGGGGGGGAAAGTCCTTGGTGTTGAGGGGATATTCCGGGACATCTCCGAACGAAAACGCGCCGAAGAGGCTCTGCGCAGAAACGAGGAGCGTCTTCGGGTCATCTTCGATACATCCCCGTCATCCATATTCTTGGTGGACATAGCAGGCCAGATGGTCATGGCTAACACCAAGATGTCGGAGCTGTTCGGCTATCCGCCGGAACAACTTGCCGGGATGAACTACCTTGAGCTGCTCCCGCCTGACGAACGTGAAGTGGGAATGGCCCGAATGCAAGCGCTCATCCAGGGTGAACGAGACTCCTTGTTCATCGAGCGACAATACCTGCGGGCTGATGGAACCGTGTTCTGGGGACATTTGGGAACCAGAAGACTGCAGGGCCCTCACGGGATCGTGGAAGGCTTGGTCGGCATTGTAAGCGACATAACCGATCGCAAGCGCATGGAGGCCGCCCTCCAGGCCTCTCATAGGCTCACCAAAGACATCCTGGATTCCATGCCTTCAGCGGTGATTGCCCTGGATGCCCAGGGCAACATCACTTTATTCAACCGGAGTGCGCAATCTCTGAGCGGCAAAGCCGCGCAAGAAGCCCTCGGTTCACCTCTGTCCAGAGTGCTCCCCCTGTTGCCAGTCACCGAGGAAGAACTTGAATGTGTTCGCCAGGAGAACCGGACGCTCTTCTTGGAGAAAGCCAGTTTTCCCTCCTTGGATACCACCCTGCTCACAGACATCCACATCTACCCGCTCAATGCGGGTGAGCTTGGCCAGACGGCCATCATCATTGAAGACGTAACAGAGAGGACCAGGATCGAGGACATGATGGTCCAGACGGAAAAAATGATGAGCGTGGGCGGCCTGGCCGCCGGCATGGCCCACGAGATCAACAATCCTCTTGGCGGCATCGTCCAGAGCACTCAGGTGATCCTGGGCCGGCTGGAAGCCGACTCGCAAGCCAACCAGACCGCTGCGGCCCAAGCCGGCTGTACGCTTGAAAGCTTACGCGAATACCTGAGCAAGCGCGAAATTCTTACTTTGATGAGAAACGTTCGCGAATCGGCCATCAGGGCCGCTCATATCGTGGCCAGCATGCTTGAATTCAGCCGCAAGAGCGAATCACGCCGGGCTCCCGTAGCCGTGGACAAGCTGCTCGACAAATCCGTTGAGCTCTGTTCCACGGACTATGACCTCAAAAAAAGCTACGATTTCCGCAAGATCGAGATCACCACGGACTATGACCCCAACCTCCCGCCCGTTCCCTGCACAGCCACTCAGATCGAACAGGTTTTCATGAACCTGTTGCGCAACGCAGCCCAGGCCATGCGCGAACGCCTACAGGGCAGCCCTTCCCCACGAATCATCCTGCGCACCAGACGCGAAGACGGCTTTGCCAGGATCGATATTTCAGACAACGGCCCAGGAATGCCCGAAGAAGTAAGGCGCAGGGTCTTTGAACCCTTCTTCAGCACCAAGCCTCCCGGAGAAGGAACGGGCCTTGGCCTTTCGGTGTCCTTCTTCATCATCACCTCCAACCACAAAGGCACCATCCACGTGGACTCCGAACCAGGTGAAGGAACCACCTTCACCATCCGCCTGCCCCTGTTCCAGCAACCAACCTCCCTCGGAGACCGCGCCGCTTCGCAGACATAACGCGCCATCGCAGACCCACGGTGTGCTGGACATTGCCATATTCGGAAGATACCTCTGCTCCATCGGGCTTGTTTGCTGAACCGGAGGATTGTTCGACCATGGCTGAATACCCGATCATTCTTGGAGTGTACTCCCACCGCAGGGGAATACGAGTCGGAACCGGCACAACAAAGGCCCAACACACGAAGGTCACCTACTGGTTCGCCCGTCAGCTGGAGCAGGACAATTTCGACGTTCAGCCTCTCAACATATACCATGTTCCATCAGGACTGCGAGAGAGTGTGCCCAGCGAGAAATTCCTGGCCGAGTACACGCCAGAACCGAGCTACTACCAGGTAAACACGGTCCCGGCGCTCAAGTCCTTGTATGAAAAAGTCACCAAGGGCGAAGAGTACCTCAAGGACGGGGACTTAGATGCAGCTGAGAAAGAATTCATCAAGGCCCTCATGATCGACGACCTGAACGTCCAGGCCAACTACGGTCTGGGCGAGGTCTACACGGAAAAAAACGAATTCGAGAAACTCCTCAAGGTGTTGAAGGTCCTGATGGGCCTCGAGGACGCCTTCAACCTCGAGAACAGGGAGCGGCTGAACTCTTTCGGCGTCAAGCTGCGTAAGAACGGCCATTACGACCAGGCGGCCTCGTTTCTCGAAAAGGCCCTTGAAATCAACCAGGACGACGACCACATCATGTTCAACCTGGCCAGGGTCCATTTCGACAAGAAAGACTACGAGAATTGCAAGAAGCGGCTTACTGAAGCCTTGGAGTTGAATCCAGATTTTTTGGAAGCGAGAAAGTTCCTGAACTACTGCAATCAGGTGGCTGCCGGAGGTGCGTCAGGGTAGCGCGGGACAGAACCATCCCGGCTGTTTTCATCCCCACCGGAAATACTCTAGCCAGTGTCCGCAAAGCCTTTACGCTTCAGACGACCCCTCCACTGCCCAACATCTGTTTTTCTTCTTTGCGGCGTGCAACCCAGACCCTGAAGCGGTCTAAGTACAAGTACACCACCGGGGTGGTGTACAGAGTGAGCAGCTGGCTCACAATCAATCCACCGATGATCGAAACGCCGAGCGGCTTGCGTAGCTCCGAGCCCGCGCCTGAGGACAGGGCAAGGGGCAGGGCGCCAAGAAGCGCGGCCATGGTGGTCATCATGATGGGCCGGAAGCGTTTCAGGCAGGCCTGAAAAATGGCCTCGTCCGGGGGCAGGCCCTCTCCCCGCTGGGCATCCAAAGCAAAGTCCACCATCATGATGCCGTTTTTCTTCACTATCCCTATGAGCAGGATGATGCCAATAATGGCTATCACCGAGAGGTCGATACCTGTCACGAGAAGCGCTGTCACCGCGCCCACACCCGCGGAGGGCAGTGTGGAGAGGATCGTGACCGGATGTACATAGCTTTCGTAGAGTACGCCCAAGACGATGTAGACCGCCACCAAGGCCGCCAGGATGAGCAGAGGCTGGTTGCTCAGCGAATCCTTGAAGGCCTGGGCCGTGCCCCGGAAAGTCCCCTGCACACCGGGAGGCAGCCCCACCTGCCGGGCGGCAGTTTGGATGGCTTCAACCGCCTGCCCCAGGGACACTCCGGGCGCCAGGTTGAAGGCTATCGTGCTGGATGGGAATTGACCCTGGTGGTTCACGGCCAGTGACGTGGACGCTTGCTCGAAATGGGCGATGGCCGAAAGGGGCACCATGTCGCCCTTGGATGAAGGAACATAAATGTCTTTCAAGCTCTCCGGGCTCTGCCAGAATCTGGGGTCCACTTCCATGACCACATGGTACTGGTTGAGCAGTGTGTAGTTGACCGATACCTGGCGCTGCCCGAAGGCGTCGTAGAGGATGTTGTCCACCAGACGGACGTTGATGCCCAGGCGCGAAGCCGTTGCCCGGTCGATGACCAGCTTTGTCTGCAGGCCTTTGTCCTGCTGGTCGCTGTTGACGTCGGTCACCTGGGGCAGCTCGCGCATCCTGGCCATCATGAGCGGAGCGCTCGCGTTCACATCCTGGAAGCTCTCCCCTTGCAGAGTATACTGGTAGAGGGCGTTGCTTTGCCGCCCTCCAACGCGCAGTTCCTGCACCGGCTGGAGGAACACCGGGGTTCCCGGTATCTGGGACAGCTTTCCCCGGAGCCTGCCCACCACCTGCTCCGCAGAACTCTTGCGCTGGCCGAAAGGCTTGAGCGCCACGAACATGCGTGCCGTGTTGGTGGTGGCGCCGCCTCCCCCCCCGCCGCCGGTGAAACCCAAGGCGTATTCAACGTCGGGGTCTTTCCTGATGATTTCCACCACCGCCGCGAGCTTCTTGGACATCTCCTGGAAGGAGATGTCCTGGGCTGCCTGGATGGACCCAGCCAGCCTGCCGGTATCCTGCTGGGGAAAGAACCCCTTGGGGACCATACCGTACAGCACGACATTCAGGACAACAGCGACCACGGTGAGCCCGAGCATCAACCGTCGCCGCCTGATTGCCCAGCGCAGGCTGCGCTCATAGAAACCAAGGACCTTGTCAAAAAAAATTTCGCTCACACGTTGGAAGGCACCCCGCCCTTCTTGACGGCCGATTTTTAGGAGCGCCGCGCACATCATGGGCGTTGTGGTGAGCGACAATACCATAGAGATGAAGATGGCCGCCGAAAGGGTCATGGCGAATTCACGGAACAGCCTTCCAACCACCCCCCCCATGAGCAGGATTGGGATGAACACCGCCACCAGGGACAGGCTCATGGAGACCACCGTGAAACCGATCTCCTTGGCACCGCGCATGGCCGCATCAAAGGGCGAAAGGCCGCGCTCCAGGTGGCTTGTGATGTTCTCCAGCACCACGATGGCGTCGTCCACCACAAACCCTGTGGCGATGGTAAGCGCCATGAGCGAGAGGTTGTCCAGGCTGTAGTTCAGAAGATACATGACCCCGAACGTGCCGATAAGCGAGGCCACCACGGCCACTCCGGGGATAACCGTGGCCCGGAGGGTACGCAGGAACACGAACACCACCAGGACCACCAAAAGGCACGATACTACCAAAGAGATCTCCACCTCGGCCAGTGAAGCCCGAATCGGCGGGCTGCGGTCCATCACCACGGAGAACTTCACTCCCTCGGGCAGATTGGCCTCCAACTGAGGCATGAGGGCCCGTACATTGTCCACCGTCTCGATGATGTTCGCCCCGGGCTGGCGCGAAACGATGATCATCACCGCCGGAGTGGAGTTCACCAGGCCCAGGGTGCGCACGTCCTCCACGGAATCCTTCACCTCGGCCACGTCCGCGAGCTTGACTGCCGCGCCCGAACGGTAGGCCACGACCACCGGTTCGTATTCGGCGGCCTTTCGTAGCTGGTCGTTGGTGTCTATCTCGCGCGAGGTCTCCTCATCGGCCAGCTGGCCCTTGGGCCGGTTGGCGTTGGTGGTGGCCAACACTCCGCGCACGGTCTCCATGCTGATCCCGTACCGCGACAGGGCGGCCGGGTTCAGTTCCACCCGCACCGCCGGCAGCGCGCCGCCCCCCACGAACACCTGCCCCACCCCATCCACCTGGGAGAGCTTCTGCTGCAGGATAGTGGTAGCCACGTCGTACATGCGTGAACGGCTCACGGTGTCCGAGGTGAGCGATAAGATGAGGATGGGCGCGTCGGCCGGGTTGATCTTGCGATAGGTGGGGTTGTTGGGGAGGTTCGGAGGCAGCTGGCTTCGGGCCGCATTGATGGCGGCCTGGACTTCGCGAGCCGCGCCGTCGATGTTGCGGTTCAAGTCGAACTGCAGGGTGATGCTGGCCGATCCCCGGTAGCAGGTGGAGGTCATTTCCGTGACCCCGGCTATGCGCCCGAACTGCCGTTCCAGGGGCGCGGCCACCGAGGTGGCCATGGTCTCCGGATCGGCTCCGGGCAAACCCGCGTTCACGGAGATGGTGGGGAAATCCACCCTGGGCAAGGGAGATACCGGCAGCAGCGTAAAGCTTATTATCCCGGCCAGCACCAGTCCCAGGGTAAGGAGCGTGGTGGCCACCGGCCGTTTGATGAACACTCCGGGGAAATTCATGGCACTACGCCTCGGCCCGCGCGCCCCGCACGCGCCGGGAAAGCCTGTCAAAGGCCAAATAAATCACCGGCGTTGTGTAAAGGGTCAGAAGCTGGCTGATGATCAGACCGCCTATGATGCAGATGCCAAGCGGCCTGCGCAGCTCCGACCCCACCCCTCCGCCGATGGCCAGAGGCAACGCGCCAAGAAGCGCGGCCATGGTGGTCATCATGATGGGCCGAAAACGAAGCAGGCAGGCCTGGTAAATGGCCTCCTCCGGTTCCATGCCTTCCTCGCGTTCGGCCTCCAGAGCGAAATCCACCATCATGATGCCGTTCTTCTTCACTATCCCTATGAGCAGGATGATGCCGATGATGGCCAGGACGTCCAGGTCCATGCCGAATACCATAAGCGCCAAAAGCGCCCCGACCCCGGCCGAGGGCAGGGTGGAAAGGATGGTCACGGGGTGTATGTAGCTCTCATAGAGTACGCCCAGCACGATGTAGACGGTTATCAGGGCGGCCAGGATGAGCAGGGCCTCGTTGGAAAGCGATGCCATGAAGGCCTTGGCCGTTCCCTGGAATTCACGCTGGATGTTGGCGGGCATGCCAAGCCCGACGGCGGTTTCTTCCACGGCCTCCACGGCGTCGCCCAGGGAATGGCCCCGGGAAGCATCGAAAGACACCGTGGTTACCGGGAACTGGGCCAGGCGGTTGATCACCAGGGGGCCGGTGGTCTGGCTCACCCGGGAGACGGCCATGAGCGGCACCTGCTTGCCGTCCTGGGAACGCAGGTAGATGGCGCCCAGGGCGGAGGCGTCGCGACGCATTTCCGGTTTGGCGGCCAGCACCACCCGGTACTGATTGAGTTCGGTATAGATGGTGGACACCTGGCGCTGGCCAAAGGCGTCGTAGAGGGTGTCGTCGATCTGCTGGGGGGTGATGCCAAATCTGGACGCCGTGGCCCGGTCGATTGTTACCATCGTTCGGGGAGCTTGGTCCTGCAAATCAGCGGACACGTTCGAAAGTTCCGGGCGCAGACGCAGGGCGTCCACCAGCCTGGGCACCCACAGGCTTAAGTCCGCTGAATCCGGAGTCTCCAGGGTGTACTGAAACTGGGTGCGGCTCACGCGCACGTCCACGGTGAGGTCCTGGGAGGGCTGAAGGTGCAGCATGATGCCCCCCACTCGGGCCAGCTCGGGCCGCAGCCGTTCGATGACCCGGGAAGCGCTCACCTTGCGAACGTCCAGGGGCTTCAAGTTTATCTGGATGCGCCCGCTGTTCAAGGAGGCGTTGGTGCCGTCCACGCCGATAAAAGAGGACAGGCTCTCCACAGCCGGGTCCTTCAAAATAACGGAGGCCAGCTCCCGCTGACGCTCGGCCATGGCAGGGAAGGATATGGACTGCGGAGCCTCGGACACGCCCACGATGAGGCCGGTATCCTGCACAGGAAAGAATCCCTTGGGGGCCCACACGTAGAGGGCCACCGTGAGCACCAGGGTTCCCACGGCCACCGCCAGTGTTAAACCCTGGAATTTGAACACCCAGCGCAGACTTACGGCATAGCGCTCGATTACCCAGTCGAAGCCGCGCTGGGTGGATTTGTGGATGCGCCCCTCCTTCTCGGGGGGGATGTGACGCAGGAGTCTGGCGCACATCATGGGGGTGAGCGTGAGCGACACCACAGCGGATATCAGGATGGACACCCCCAGAGTGATTGCGAATTCCCTGAACAGCCTGCCCACCACGTCCCTCATGAACAAGAGAGGGATAAGCACCGCGATGAGCGACACCGTGAGCGACAAGATGGTGAAGCCTATCTGTTTCGAACCTTTGAGCGCGGCCTCGAAGGGATCCTCGCCCTTTTCCACATAGCGGGCCACGTTCTCGATCATGACGATGGCATCGTCCACCACGAAGCCCGTGGAGATGGTGAGCGCCATGAGCGAAAGGTTGTTCAGGCTGAAACCCATGAGGTACATGGCCCCGAACGTGCCCACCAGGGACAGGGGCACGGCCACGCTGGGAATGGCGGTGGCCGGAAGATTTCGCAGAAACAGATAGATGACCATCACCACCAGGGCCACGGCCAGCAAAAGCTCATACTGGACGTCCTCGACCGATGCCCTGATGGTTGTTGTCCGGTCCGTGAGCACGGCCACGTCCACTCCGGACGGCAGGCTCGCCTTGAGCTGGGGCATCAGGCGCTTGACCCGGTCCACCACCTCGATGACGTTGGCTCCGGGCTGGCGCTGGATGTTGACGATAACGGCCGGCGAGGTATCTGCCCAGGCGGCCAGACGCTCATCCTCGGCACCGTCCTCCACCGTGGCCACGTCGGAGAGCTTCACCGGAGCGCCGTTGCGGTAGGCGATGATGAGCGGCCGGTATTCCTCGCTGGTGTAGAGTTGGTCGTTGGCCCCGATGATGGAAGCCTGCTTGGGCCCGTCGAAACCGCCCTTTGCCAGGTCCACGTTGGCCGCGCCGATGGCCGCGCGGAGGTCCTCCAGAGTAAGCCCGTAGGAGGCAAGCGCGGCCGGGTTGGCGTGCACCCGCACGGCCGGACGCTGTCCGCCTGAAAGGCTCACCAGACCAACCCCCGGCAGTTGGGATATCTTCTGGGCGAAGCGGGTGTCGGCCAGGTCCTCCACCTTGGGCAGAGGCACCGTGGCCGAGGTCAGGGCCAGGGTCAGAATGGGCGCATCGGCCGGGTTCACCTTGCTGTAGATCGGAGGATTGGGCAGGTCCTTGGGCAGAAAATTGAAGGAGGCATTGATGGCGGCCTGAACCTGTTGCTCGGCCACATCAAGGCTCAAGTCCAGGGTGAACTGCAGCGTGACCACGCTGCAGCCGCTGGAGCTGTTGGAGGTCATCTGGGTCAGACCCGGCATCTGGCCGAACTGGCGCTCCAGGGGCGCTGTGACGGACGAGGCCATCACCTCCGGGCTGGCCCCGGGATAGAAGGTGCGCACCTGAATGGTGGGGTAGTCCACCTGGGGCAGCGCGGCCACCGGGAGCTGCTTGTAGGCCATGGCTCCGGCAAGCAATACCGCCACCATGATGAGCGTGGTGGCCACGGGCCGCCTGATGAATGGGCTTGAGATGTTCATCAGCCGCCCTGGCGCCCCCCGCCGGCTTGCCCGCGCACTTCCACAGGAGTCCCATCACGCAGCCGTTCGGTTCCCTCCACCACGACCTGTTCACCAACTGAGAGCCCCGAGCGGACAACGGTCATTCCCTCGACTGTCTCGCCTGGCTCAACCCGCCTGGCCTCCACCGTCCCTCCCTGGTTCACCACGAAGGCCGTGGCCCCTTGCGGTCCGCGCTGCACAGCTTGTGCGGGCACCACCAGCGCCCCGGCCAGGGTGTCCACCAGGAGACGGGCGTTGACGAACTGGTTGGGGAAAAGCTCCCAACCGTCATTTGAAAACATGGCCTTGAGCTTCACCGTACCCGTGGTTGCGTCTATCTGGTTGTCCACGGTGATGAGTTCACCCTGGGCCAGCTTGCGTTTCTGCTCGCGGTCATAAGCTTCAACAGGCACGTTGCCGCCCTTTTTCATGCGCGAGAGAACCACGGGCAGGTTGTCCTCAGGAAGTGTGAAAACCACGGAGACGGGCTGCATCTGAGTGATGACCAACAGAGCCTGGTTGGAGGATTGTATCATATTGCCGGGATCAATTTGGCGCAGACCCACCCTTCCAGATATGGGAGCGGTGATGCGGCTGTATGCGATCTGGAGCTTGGCGTTGTCCATCTGCCCCTGGTCGGTCATGGTCGCACCCTCATACTGGCGTACCAGTGCCTCCTGGGTGTCCAGCTGCTGCTTGGCGATGGCGCCTGTGGAGATGAGGTCCTGGTAGCGTTTGAGATCCTTGCGCGCATTCTCCAGCTGGGCCTTGTCGCGAGCCATCTGCCCCTGGGCTTGGGCAAGCTGGGCCTGGAACGGCCGCGAGTCGATAAGAGCCAACAAATCCCCGGCCTGCACCATCTGCCCTTCCTTGAAGAGCACCTCCATCAGGTGGCCTTCCACGCGGCTTTTGACGGTAACCGTATTAAGAGGCACCACCGACCCCAGCCCGGACAAATACAAAGGCACGTCTTTTTTCACGACCGCGGCCACGGTCACGGGGATCTTTAAATTCTTGCCTGGACCGCCCTGGCGTTGCTGCTGGGCTGATCCGCCCCAGAAGAGATAGACAACTCCCGCAATGGCCAACAAAACAACAACAACCGCGATCGCCCGAGCCGGGCGCCGGGGCCTGTTGAGAAGTGTATCAAAGGGGACGAGGGTCATGGGATTACCTGTTGGAGTAGAACTGTTCACGCCGATGGAATATACGTTGCGACCCTACCTGCTAACACCAGCCATAACAAGAAGTGCTCATGCCGCAGCGCTTGCGCTGCAAACTGTCCATGTGTTTTGAGCCGGCTGGGACACAAAGCCGGACAAGGTACTGTCGGTCCCTTGCCAGATTCGGTTACGCCCAGGGTGTACTTCGGCGCACACCATGGAGAACTCTCGTCCGGGCCACTTGGAACTTGCCGAAATATCGCCCACCGCAAAGTCGATCCAGATATGCCTCCATACCCGCCTTGCACTGTTTGCTGGCCACGGGGTATTCGGGCAACGAAATACCATAACCTGCACACTCTTACCGCTCTGCGGCTTAAGCTTTTGGCACGAGGCTCCACATGCTCTTCGAATTCGCCTCTCCGGCAAAAATCATCTTCGGTCCCGGCGTGGTCGTGAGGCTGCCGGAGCTGGCCGCGGGACTCGGTTCGAAACCCTTCGTGGTGACCGGGGCCAACCCGAACCGCCACAGGGGGATTCTTGAAGCTCTCGCCTCCAATCGATTGGAGACTACCGTGTTCCCGGTCGCTGGCGAACCCACTGTGGAACTGGTCCTGACCGGTGCCGCGCTCGCCTGTGAAAACGGATGCGACATGGTGGTGAGCATAGGCGGGGGAGGCGTTCTGGATGCCGGAAAGGCCGTGGCCGCGCTTATGACCAACCCGGGTGATATCTACGAATATCTGGAGGTGGTCGGCAGGGGCAGGCCCTTGACCAATCGGCCTGTTGCGCACATCGCAGTGCCCACTACGGCCGGGACAGGTGCCGAAGCCACGGCCAACGCGGTGCTCACTGCCAAGGCCCAGAGAGTGAAGGTGAGTCTGCGCTCGCCCATGATGCTGCCGAGCGTGGCCTTGGTGGACCCGGAGCTTTCGGCGTCCATGCCGCGTGAACTGACCGCGGCCACGGGCCTGGACGCAGTGACCCAGCTTTTGGAGGCCTTCGTTTCGGGCAAGGCCAATCCCATGACCAACGCCTTGTGCAGGGAAGGTCTTGGCCTTGCGGCCCGTTCGCTTCGCCAGGCCTACGACAACGGGTCGAACGCATCCGCCCGGGAAGACATGGCCCTGGCGAGCCTGCTCTCCGGCCTGGCTCTGGCAAACGCCAAGCTGGGGGCGGTACACGGGTTCGCGGCTCCGCTGGGGGGATTTTTGGGAGCTCCTCACGGGCAGGTTTGCGCCAGCCTCTTGCCTGCCGTGGTCCAGGCCAATATCGCGGCGTTACACGATCGCGACCCGGACTCGCCATCTCTGGCCGCCTACGGCGAGGCTTCAAGGATACTCAAGGGAAATCCTTCAGCCACACCCAAAGACTGTGTATCCTGGATTGTGGACTTGTGCTCGCACCTCAAGGCTCCCACGCTTGCCAAGTTGGGCGTGGCCAGAAAGGATTTTCCAGTGATCGTTGAAATGGCGGCCAAAGCAAGCAGCATGAAGGGTAACCCCATAGAGCTGACTCACGCGGAGCTTACCGCCATCCTGGAAGCGGCCCTGGGATGATCGAGAGTACCAACAAAAGATTGGAAACAAACTGATCCGAAGCCCATTTCCCCGGGCCCCCTAAGCCTGCGCCCAGGCCTTGGACCGCTCCACAGCGCGCTGCCACCCGTGCAGCAAACTCTCGCGCACATCCGCGGCCATGCCTGGCTCGAAACGCCGGTCCATCTGCCACATGGCCGCGATTTCCTCTTCGCTTTCCCAGAACCCCACGGCCAGCCCGGCCAGATAGGCCGCTCCCAGGGCCGTGGTCTCCGTCACCTTGGGGCGCTCGACAGCGACCCCCAGCACATCCGCCTGGAACTGCATGAGCAGATTGTTGCGGGCCGCCCCCCCGTCGGCGCGCAACGCGGCCAACGTGATGCCGGAGTCTTTTTGCATGCAGTCCATTATATCCAAGGTCTGCAGGGCGATGGATTCCACCGCGGCTCGGGCAATGTGGGCCTTTGTGGTTCCCCGGGTGAGGCCGACCATGGCGCCGCGCGCGTACTGGTCCCACTGGGGAGCGCCAAGGCCCGCGAAAGCGGGCACAAGGTAGACCCCTCCGTTGTCCGGTACGGAGAGGGCCAGCTGCTCCACCTCATGGGCGTGCCGAATTATCCCCAGCCCGTCACGCTGCCACTGCACCACAGCACCCGCAACGAACACGCTGCCCTCCAGGGCGAAAACTCGCCCTTTCGGCGTGGCCCAGGCGGTGGTGGTGAGCAGGCTGTGGCTACTTGCTCGCGGCTGTTTGCCGGTGTTCATGAGCATGAAACAGCCTGTCCCGTAAGTGTTCTTGGCCATGCCTTCTCTCAGGCAGGCGTTGCCATAGGTGGCGGCCTGCTGGTCGCCCGCGTTTCCCGCTATGGCAATGGCCTTGCCCAGAAACTCAGGGTGGATTTCACCCACCACCTCGGAGGACTTGGTCACCCTGGGCAGCATGCACCTGGGCACCTGAAGGATGGAGAGCAGTTCGTCGTCCCACTGGCCGGTGTTGATGTTAAGCATCAGGGTACGGCTGGCATTGGACTCGTCGGTGACGTGGGCTGCGCCTTTGGTGAGGTTCCAGATAAGCCATGTATCCACAGTGCCGAACAGCAGCTCGCCCTTCTCGGCCCTGGCCCTGGCCCCGGGGACGTTCTCCAGAATCCAGCGGACCTTGGTGCCGGAGAAATACGCATCCAGCACCAGGCCGGTTTTCTTACGGAAGGTGTCGGCCAGCCCGCGCGCCTTGAGCTCGTCGCAGAATCCGGCGGTTCGCCGGTCTTGCCAGACAATGGCGTTGTGGACGGGCTCGCCGGTGTGTTTGTCCCACACCACGGTGGTTTCGCGCTGGTTGGTGATGCCCGCGGCCGCCACTTCGGAGGCGTCCACCTTGGCCTGGGCCAGGCATTCGCGCATGACCCAAGCCTGAGAGCTCAATATCTCGCTGGCGTCATGCTCCACCCATCCCGGCCGGGGATAGATCTGGGTGAGCTCCTTCTGGGCCAAGTGCTTGATCTCACCGTGACGGCTGAACAGGACAGCGCGGGAACTGGTGGTTCCCTGATCCAGGGACAGTATGTACCCGCTCATTCAGGCCTCCCGGCTCAAATAAGAGCTGTTATGGCGTTTTTGGCATGTCCTCGGAGCCAAACACCGTATCAGGCTGCGGCACGCCCGGAATACCAGGATGTAAGCAGTGCTTTCGCGGATTCGATCTCTCTTTCGCGGCGGGCATCGTCCCAGCCGAGCTCGCGAGCCATAATGTCAGCCACTGCCGGAGCGGCTTCCTGGGCGTGTACCATGTCCAAAAGCCCCAAGGGCAAGCGCCGCAGAAGCACATCCGACACATGGGCGGCCATTTCCTTGCGCACTGCGTAGACCACTTCGGCCCCGATGTAAGGATGCGCCGGATGGAGACGGTCCATGAGCCCGGTTTCGCGGCCCTCGGCCAACACGCGCTTGGCCTCGTCGCCGTAGAGGGAGACGAGCGACCTGGCCAAGTCGGGTTCGAGACCCTCGCGCCGGGCAAGCTCATCCCATGAACCGGCCACATGCCCGCAGGAGCCCAGAAGCCTCATGGTGCGGGTGGCGCTCTTGCGATTCCCGCCAAGGCCGAATCTGGCGCAGGCCACGTCCACGGCGTCCTCGGCCATGCTCCGGTAGCTGGTCCACTTGCCGCCGGTAATGGTGAGAAGCCCCGAAGCGCTCACGTCGATCACATGGCTACGGGCCAACTCCTGGGTGCTGGCCTTTCCGGAAGCATACACCAGGGGGCGCAGGCCGCTCCAGACGGCCAGCACGTCTGTGCGGGTCAAGGGCTGGCGAAGGTATTTGCTGGCGTAACGCAAAAGGTAGTCGACGTCCTTTTCCTCAGGCACGGGGTCGTGCTCCACCCGGGCTGGCTCGTCGGTGGTGCCGAACAGCACGTGCCCCATCCAGGGAATCATGAAGAGCACGCGTCCATCCTCGGTGCTGGGGATCATAAGCGACATGTCTTTCGGGGTGTGCTTGGCGTCGAGCAGTATGTGGATGCCGGAGCTTACCTTGAGCATGTCTTTGGCCTGGGGGTCGTCCATACGCCGCACGGCATCGGCAAATGGGCCGGTGGCGTTGACCACTCCCTTGGCCCGAATGGTCCAGCTTTCGCCGGTGATGACGTCGCGGACAACGGCCCCCCGCACCCGTCCCCCCTCCTTGACCAGTTCCACCACTTCCACATGGTTCAGGCAGGCCGCCCCATGTGCGTTGGCTGTACGCGCCAGAGTGACGGCCATTCGAGCGTCGTTGAACTGCCCGTCAAAGTAGATTACCGCGGCCACGTAGCCGTCCAGGTTCAGCTGAGGAAACATTCGCTGGGCCTTTGAGCTGGTTACAAGCCTGCTGCGTCCCAGCGACAGCCGCCCGGCCAAAAGATCGTAGAGCACCAGGCCCGCGAAGATGTAGGCCGCCTGGAACCAGGTCTTCACCGGGGTCATGAGCTGGATTGGGTGGGCCAGATGGGGCGCGTTTCGCAAGAGATAACCCCGTTCGCGAAGTCCCTCGCACACCAGGCCGAACTGCTCGCGATCGAGCTTCAGGACGGCCTTTTCCAAGTACCGCACCCCGCCGTGAACCAATTTAGTGCTCTTGCTGCTGGTGCCTTGGGAGAAGTCCCCCTGTTCCACCAGGGCCACATCCAGGCCCCGGGTGGCCGCGTCCAGGGCCACGCCACAACCAGTGGCCCCGCCGCCGATTACGAGAAGGTCGAATTCACCGCCGCTTTTTTGGCGGCCAAGAAGATGCTCTCTGTCCATAGTGAGGCCTTTCTAGTTTTTGAGCAGATCCGAAGCGGTGGTTGCGTCGGTCACGAAGACGTGCACGTATCCGCGCTTGAGAACGGTCCGAAGTATGGGGACCTTGGCCATACCGCCCGACACCAGCACGATGTGGGGCACCTTGCACAGGCCGTCAAAATCCGGGGACATGCTGCAGGCGTTGACAGTATGGTCCAGCACGCTTCCGTCCCCGGCCAGAAAACGCCCGAAGAATTCACCCACAGCTCCGGCTTTGGCCAAATCCCTGCGCTGCTCGTGGGTGATCGCCCCGAGGGTGATGTTGGTGGCCTGAGCGGTCAGGTCGCCCACGGCGGTGAGAAGCATGTCCACCTGGAGCGCTTCCTGGTAGTATGTGCGGAAGATGTCCTGACTGGCGATGGTCTCTCTCACTTCCGGAGAGGAGACGAACATGGGCGCCGCCAGATGATTGCATACCTCCGCCCGGAGCTGGCGGGCGAACATGGCGGTTGAGTCGAACGGATTGACAGGGCTGCGGGGGACTCCACCGTAGAGCGAGGTCACGGAGATATCCCGAAAATTGCGGACAGTGATGCCGTTGATGGCTGCACGGATCGTGTTGCCCCACCCCACACCCAGGGATTGCCCATCCTCAAGTACCTGGGAGACGTATTCCCCCGCAGGCCGTCCGATGGCGTCGAAGAGGTGGCGGTCGCCCCGTTCCGGCGCAGGGACCACGATAGCCCGCACCAGCCCGAACTCTCTCACCAACCGCCCCTCCAGGGACACGCACTCCTTGAACGGCGTGTTGATGATGACCTGGATAAGTCCGGTCTCTCGCCCCACCTGCAACAGCCGGTTCACCTTGAGACGGGTGATGCCCAGACGTTCGCCGATCTCGGCCTGAGTAAGTTCCTCGTTGAAATACAGCCAGGCGACCCGGGAAAGAAGCTGGCTTTCGCTGTCGTCGACGCCAACCATACAGGTGCCTCCCAATTGTTCAAAAGTTTTGGTTTATCCCAATTTTTATGAACTTTTATTTTTTTAGAATGAATTTGTAACGCTCAATTGTCAACAGTCGCTTCAGGATTGTTCATCACTCCTCGTGGAAAGGCGCCAACTCGCCTCCCAGGCCGTACGACACTTTTCACGCCGTGCATGCCCCGACGCGGCTTTCCGGTAAGGCGGGCGCCACATGGAACGCACTTCTCCGGCTTGCAGCCTTCGCTGAATATGGTATGTCTTGAAGTGTTTTTTGTGGGCAGTAGCCTATTTCATGCGAGGGCGATTTCTGTGGATGACACTCTACACTGGAATTTGACACCCTTCACGGGCATGCTCCACCCTGTACCAGGGTGAGCCAAACATACCCCAATTTTCCGGACGATATGCTTCGTAACAGTCGGCACGACACGTACACTCATTGGTTAGATTGCATGCTCCAGAAAGTACTCAGCGTATCCCTTTTTCTGCTCCTGCCTCTCCTCTTGCAGGGCGCTCCAGATGCATCTGCCGGCTCCGTTCGGCTTGGTGTCCTGGCCAACCGGGGAGATGAACTCGCCCTGCAGGAGTACCAGCCTCTGGCAACTTACCTCACGGGTGTGCTGCCAGGCCTCGAGTTTTCGGTCATACCCATACCTTTCACCGACATCGACAAGGCTGTCGCTTCAACGGAAGTGGACTTCATCATTGTGAACCCCGCCCTCTATGTGCAACTTGAGCGGCGGCACGGGGTCATGCGTATCGCCACCATGAACAACCAGGCCGGGGGTCGCACGAGCATGCGCTTCGGGGGAGTGGTCTTCACCAGGGCCTCGAACCAGCAGATCAACTCCCTCGAGGATCTCAAGGGCAAACGGGTTGCGGCGGTGCATCCTTATTCCATGGGCGGCTGGCTGGTGGCGTACGGCGAGTTTTTCCGGAAAGGGATCAATCCCATCAAGGATTTTCAGAGCCTGGTCTTTGTGGGAACTCAGGACGCTTCCGTGAAGGCCGTGCTCGCGGGAGAGGCCGATGCGGGCACCGCACGAACCGACACGCTGGAACAGATGGCTGAAGCCGGAACCATCTCCCTTTCCGATGTAAAAGTTATTCCACACCAGGAGCACGGCCCAGAGTATGATGCGTTCCCCTTTCTGCTGAGCACAAGGCTCTACCCGGAATGGGCCGTGGCCAGGTTGGCCCACGTGTCCGACGATCAGGCCAGGAGGGTAGCCGCGGCCCTGCTCATCGCTTCGGACAATTTCCTTGGCGGCTCGGACACCCATATCCGAAGTTTTACAGTCCCCTTGAACTACCAGCCCGTGGACGATCTTTT
Source organism: Desulfovibrio sp. (assembly GCA_016208105.1). NCBI lineage: Bacteria > Pseudomonadati > Thermodesulfobacteriota > Desulfovibrionia > Desulfovibrionales > Desulfovibrionaceae > Desulfovibrio > Desulfovibrio sp. Next base: position 78,411 of record JACQYS010000031.1, on the reverse strand, counting down.
GCGCGAGCTCAAGGTAAAACCCTACGACACGCCGCCAAAAGTCGAGCTCCGCGAGTTCCTATTCCAGCACAGGATCGAAGTGACCCTGGCCGGGCTTGCCTTAATCGGACTCTTCCTGGCCACCATCTATTTCCTCAGCCTCTCCGGCCGGCTGCGCAGAGTCCAGGCAAAGCTTCTGCGTGAACTGGCAGAACGGGAAAAGGCCGAGGCCTCGATGCAAATGGCCAAGGACATCGCCGAGAGGGCAAGCAGGGCCAAAAGTTTCCTCGTTGCCAACATGAGCCATGAAATCCGCACCCCGCTAAACGGCATGCTGGGCATGCTCCAGCTTTTGCAAACCACCCCACTGGACGGGGAACAGCAGGAGTGCGTGGACATGGCCGTCCGGTCCGGAACGCGCCTGACGTCGCTTATAAGCGACATTCTCGACCTGGCCCGCATGGAGGCGGGCAAGCTCTTCATCTGCGAGTCGATCTTCTCGCTCCAAGAGCTTTTTGCCGAGGTGCAGGACACATTCAAGCCTTCCTGCGTGGAAAAGGGTATCGACTTGCACCTTACGCTGGACCCGGCTCTTCCCTCCCGTGTCCTGGGGGACATGAACAAGATTCGTCAGGTTCTCTACAATTTGATCGGAAACTCCGTGAAGTTCACTGACAAGGGGACCGTTGCGCTTGAGGCATGGGCCATCTCTCCTCCCACCGGGGGCGAATGCGGGGTTCTGTTCATGGTCTCGGATACAGGGACGGGCATCCCTGACGACATGCTCGCCTTCATTTTTGATCCATTCACCCAGGTGGACGATTCGAGCACTCGCAAATACGAGGGTGCCGGTCTTGGCTTGAACATCGTCAAGCGGCTGGTGGAAGTCCTGGACGCTTCTTTGGCTGTGGATACCGAAACGGGCCGGGGAACCACCATGGCCTTTACCCTTGCCTTGCGCATTCCAGGTCCTGCTTTGAAGATCGTCACCTCGAAAAAGACCACCCCTCCTCCGAAAATTTCCGGCACCAAAAATTTGCGCATTCTTCTGGTGGAGGACGAAAGAACAAATCGCGTCGCCCTCACCCGGCTTTTGGAAAAGCAAGGATGCACAGTGCTGACCGCAGAAAACGGCAAACAGGCCTTGGACATTTTATCAAACGAACGGTTTGATTGCGTCCTCATGGACGTTCAGATGCCCGTCATGGATGGACTGACCGCGGTAAAACTCCTGCGCCAATCGAATGGGCTGTCGGCCAAAGTCCCCATGATCGCCCTCACAGCCCATGCAATGGACGGTGACCGGGATACGTGCCTCGATGCCGGTATGGACGGCTACCTGGCCAAGCCTGTGGACATGGAAGAACTACGAAAAACCCTGGCCAGTGTGTTGGACGACCCGTCGCTAGATACTGGAAGAAACGGATAGCAACAGGCTTCCCAGCTCAGCAAATAAGCGGTTTGCTCTCTGTATCATCGCCTTCACTCCCTACTCCTTCCAGGGATGGCCCCGTCGAAAGTGCACGCCGAGCTTTGTGCTCTTTCCGCTTCCTGACGTATAAAATCAGGTTTCATTCTTCTTCCCTGTCGTGCTAGTTCTATGTACTAGGAATGCAAGCAGTTAGATTGCACCACATCCGGCAGCCGGCGGAGGGGGCACGAGCGGGGAGTACCAAATCGACTTGGCCCGGCCAGAGAGCTCGCATGAAGAGGCTCTCCAGCTTCGCCAGATCTTCTTTCCCCCTTGCGAAGAATCACCGTGTAGTTGGCAGTCGTACAATGACAACGCACTCCTCAAGTGCGACACACCAGACACCCAGGTGACCAATATGGATAAAGCCCCTGCCCCCAAAAAGCTGGAATCCTTCTACCAACTAGACACCTTGGCGGACGATATCCGCCGAAACATACTCACCATTCTAGGCAACGATTTCTATCCGACCCGTAAGTTCCGCTTGTTCAACGGGCTGGCCTACAGCGTCCGCAACAGGCTCATCAACATGTGGCTTGGCACCCAGCGCTCCTACTACGACGCCATGACCAAGCGGGTGTACTACCTCTCCATGGAGTTCCTCCCCGGACGTTTCCTCATGAACTACCTCACCAACATGCGCATGGAGGAGGGTTGCCGCCAAACCATTCAGGATATGGGCTTCAAGCTGGAAGACATCGAGGAGGAAGAACGCGACGCCGGGCTTGGCAACGGGGGCCTGGGGCGGCTGGCCTCCTGCTACATGGACTCCATGGCCTCCATGAAAATCCCCGGCTACGGATACGGTATCCTCTACGACTACGGGCTCTTTCACCAGATGATCGTGGACGGAGCCCAGGAGGAGCGGGCCGACAACTGGCGCAGCCACGGCAGCCCCTGGGTGATCGACCGCGCCGAGGATCTCTACGAGGTGCACTTCCACGGCCGTTCCGAGGCATACCAGGACGATGCCGGCAATCTTCGCTATCGCTGGGTGGACACCGAAACGGTAAGAGCCATGGCCTGCGACATCCTGGTGCCGGGCTTTGGATGCGACCATGTCACCAACATGCGCTTGTGGGCGGCCAAGTCCAGCCAGGACTTCAGCCTGAAGGATTTCAACAAGGGCGACTTTGTCCGGGCAATGGAGGAAAAGGTCCTCTCGGAGAACATCTCCAAGGTTCTCTATCCCAACGACGAGCCCCTGGTGGGCAAGGAACTGCGCCTCAAACAGCAGTACTTCCTGGTGGCGGCCACCTTCCAGGACATCGTGCGGCGCCACAAGAAACAACACAGCTCATTCGCCAGCTTCCCGGACTTCGTGGCTGTCCAGCTCAACGACACCCACCCGTCCATCGCCATCGCAGAACTCATGCGCATCCTGCTGGACCTGGAATCCCTGCCCTGGGACGATGCCTGGGACATCTGCGTCAAGACATTCGCCTACACCAACCACACCGTCCTGCCCGAGGCTTTGGAAACATGGCCTGTGGACCTCATGGGGCGCGTTCTACCCAGGCACCTTGAAATAATCATGGAGATCAACAGCCGGTTCATGGGCGAGGTTGCGCGTCGCTATCCCGGAGACTTCGAGCGCATGGCCCGGATGTCCATCATCGACGAGGGGTGGGGCCGGCGGGTGCGCATGGCCCACCTGGCCATCGTGGGCAGCCATGCGGTCAATGGGGTGGCCATGCTGCACTCCACCATCCTGAAAAACGGCCTGTTCAAGGACTTCGACGAGTTCTACCCCGGCAAGATTGGAAACATCACCAACGGGGTTACGCCCAGACGCTGGCTCCTCCAGGCCAACCCGTCCCTGGCCGGACTCATCACCCGGACCATCGGGCCTGAGTGGGTCACGGACCTGAACAAACTGAGGGAGCTCATTCCCCTGGCCGAGGATGCGTCCTTTAGAGCCGCCTGGCGCGAGTCCAAGCGCGAAAACAAAAAGCGGCTGGCCCGGTACGTCTTGCGCAAGGTGGGAATGGGCATAAACCCGGACACCCTCTTCGACGTCCAGGTCAAGCGCATGCACGAATACAAACGCCAGCTTCTGAACGTGCTGCACGTCATCACCCTCTACAACCGCCTGGTCGACAACCCGGGGCACGACTGCCCCGCACGCACGGTGATGATCGGCGGCAAGGCCGCACCCAGCTACCACATGGCCAAGCTGGTGATCAGACTCATCAATGCCGTAGGCGAAACGGTGAACAACGACGCGCGCATCAAGGGCAAGCTCAAGCTCATCTTCCTGCCCAACTACTGCATCTCCCAGGCCGAAAAGGTCATCCCGGCCACTGACCTCTCCGAACAGATTTCCACGGCCGGGATGGAGGCATCCGGCACCGGCAACATGAAGTTCGCCATCAACGGGGCTCTGACCATAGGCACCCTGGACGGAGCAAATGTGGAGATAATGGAGGAAGTGGGCGAGGAGAACATCTTCATCTTCGGCCTCAAGGCCCATGAAGTGGACGCGCTCCGGGCAGGAGGGAACGACCCGAAACTCTGGTACGAGGGTGACGCGGAGTTGAAGCGGGCTTTGGACATGATCGCTTCCGGGGCATTCTCCCCAGGCGAGCCACATCTTTTCGCCCCATTGATCGACAGTCTGCTCCACAAAGGCGACCACTATCTGGTGCTGGCAGACTACCGGGCCTATGTCCGGACCCAGGACCGCGTGGGCAGGCTCTATATGGACAAGGAGGAATGGACGAAGAAATCCATCCTCAACACAGCCACCATGGGCAAATTTTCCAGCGACCGGGCCGTATTGGAATATGCCAAGAACATCTGGAACATCCCGCCGCTGGGGGATTGATGCACGCTCTTAGTCCTGAATTTTCTCCTTGAGGCTGAAGAAGCCTCCGGCCCAGGTCATGGCATCGGAATAGCAAGCCTTGACCACGTCCAGGTCGAAGGAGAGCTTCTGGGTCAATGCCTCAAGCTTGGCCCAGTCCGTATCTTCGATGCAGACCATCAGGTCCATAAGGGGCTGATACTCGTTATTGGGATCCCGGCAGAGGGCGTTTTTAAGTTTCTCGTCCAGGGGGAGGTATTCCACCACCTTGGCCGTCGGCATTCCAAGAATGGCGTCTATGAGGGAAAAAAGCCCCAGAAGGAACAGGCTTCCGGGATCAAACCCCCAGAAATCGTACTCCTTGGCGATGTTTTCCAGAAATCTCCCTCTCTGAAGAGACAAAAGCACCAGTTCCTGCGGATTGTCCCCCTGATGGGCCATGTCCGCCAGGAGCACGGCCCGCAGCCAGTTCTTCATCTTGACCACGCCCAACATGTTGATGGCCTGGCGGATGGACTGAATCTTCTGGGGGAAGCTGAAGGCCGCGCTGTTGAGATAGGTCAGCAGCCTGAAGCTCACTGAAACGTCGGAGGAGATGGCCTCGGACAGGGCGTCCAGATCCGGGTCCTCAGCCTCGATGGCCTTCAGGATATTGATGCGCGATATCTCATGGGAAGTGAGCTTGCGGTCGGAAATGATTTCCGGCTCCTTGAAGAAGGCACCCTGAAAAAGAGCGTATCCCACTTCCTTCAATGATTCGAACTGCTCGAGGCGCTGCACCCGCGCGGACAAGAGCATCGCGCCCAAAGATTTCGTCTTGTCGCGCAGGGTCTTGGGGTCCACCCCGCCTCCCAGATCTATGGTGATGATGTCTATCTGGTGCAATATTTCCTTTATCACGGCGGCATCGGCCAGAATGTCCACCGCCAGGGTGTAGCCGTCCTTTCTTAAAGCATCCAGCGCCTGGATCAGGGCGGCCTTGTCTTGTGCCTGCCCTTGGAACTTCACCACGCATTGCGAAGGGGAAAAGGCGTAAGGCGCCTTTTCCAAGAGTCCCTGCTCGTCGAAGGAGAGCAGGATTCGCTTGCCTCTCTCCATGGCCTGCTGGATACCAATGAATGTGCTTGAGGCCAGGTTTTCCGAGGCTTGGCGCTGGGCGTCCGAGAGAAGGCGTGCTCCAGCGCCAGCATCGCTGGAAATGAGCTCATAGCCCCAGAGTTTGCGTTTGGCATCCAGGATTGGATGCTTGGTAAAAAAGACCTGATCTTGTGCGGGCGAGGTATGTTCGGACATGGGAGAGCCTTCGTTCCTGGCAGGGCTGTCAGGTTAGACCGTCACGAAGCCTTACGCTTGGTGCACGGTTGCCGTGGCCGGCAGTGCGTCACCCCATTTGTTCTCAGTGCCATTTATTCTATTCCAGGACCAAGCACAACGGAAAGGCCCTAAGGCAGCTGCAATTCCAATGAATTCACAAAGAAAAAGAGAGGAGCGACGACCCCAGAAAGAATTTGGGAAGGAAAAAGAGGTACGGAATCAACAGAGCTTCGCAGCCTGCAAATTATAAAAGCCCTATCAAGTGGCGACAACCACGGAGGGCCTATCTGATCGCGAAACCCGCTGCGGCCTGGGCCAACCCGAAGAGAAATCCAGGCAGGAGGCCCACCAGCAGAAGCGCCACGGCCAAACCGCCACCTAGGATACCCCTCAAGGATTTGAGCGCCAGCGGCGTAGCCTCTCCGGGTTCCACTGTGTATGCGTGCCTGACCATGTTGAGATAATAGTAGATGGCGATTGCCGTGTTCAGCACGGCCACCACCACCAGCCAATCATGCCCCTTGCCCCAGAGCGAACCCAGCAGGAAAAACTTCCCCACGAACCCGGCCGTGGGAGGCAACCCCACCAGGGAAAAGGCCGCCGCGAGAAGAACAAAGGCCAGGCCCGGCGACCGTTTGTACAGGCCGTCCAGACTCGCAAGAGTCGGATTGGATCCGTCCGCGCCTATCCGGCAGACCACGAAAAAGGCCGCAAGATTCATTAGCAGATAGCACACCCCGTAAAACGCGGCCGACGCAAGCCCCTCGGGTCCGGCCGCCACCAGGCCCATCACGGCGTAGCCGGCATGGGACACGCTGGAAAAGCCGAGCAGACGCTTCAAATCCTTCTGAGCCAGGGCTGAGAGATTTCCCGCGGTCATGGATAGCGCGGCCAGCACAGCAAGGGCTGAACCGGTCTGAGAGTTCATGCCCAGTTCGCCCACAAGGCGAACGAGCACCGCCACCGCGCCAAGCTTGGGCAGGGTGGAAACGAACGCTGCTGTCTCGTTGCCAACGCCCTGATAGACGTCAGGGCACCAGAAATGAAACGGGAACAGGGCCAGTTTGAAGAGAAACCCGCACAGATAGAGCGCAAGCCCCAGCACCGCCAGCGGAGACTGGGCCACGCTCCAGGGCTTGGCCGCAAGCTGCGGCAGATAGGTGGTGTGCTGCGAGGCCATGATGAGCGACAGACCGTACAGAGATAGTGCCGTGACCATGGCCCCGTAAAGGATGTACTTCACAGCGGCTTCTGCCGCTGGACGGCTCTCGGCGCGCAGGGGGGCCACGGCGTAAAGGCTCAAGGAGGCCAGTTCCAGGGCCAGGTACATGGTGGTCAGTTCCTTGGCCGAAGCCAAGAGCATGAGCCCGAGGGAGGAGATGGCCAGGAGCATGAAGTAATCGGGCCGTTTCCCTTCCTCCACGTCCACGGGCCTTGGCCCGATGGCCGTGACCACCGCGAATCCGAAGGCTATGGCCAGCTTGAAAAACTGCGAGAGGGAATCCACCGCGTAACAATCCCAGAACAGGCTGCCCCGCGCGTCAAGGCTCGCGGCGGCCAGAACAGTCACTGCGGCGGCCAGCCAGACTGAAAGACCGCCCAGGCGTTTCAAGGACTCAAACCCCAGGCCTTGCAGAAAGAACACCAGGGCCAGCGCGGCCATACCGATTTCGGGAGCCAGCAGCCGGGGGATCATCGGGCCACCTCCGCCAGACGTGTAGTAGGCGTTTCGTTTACTTGCGACCCTGTCTTCGCTGTTACCGTTCCGGGCTTGCCACTGAGGGTTGCAGAAGAAGAAACCGCAACCGGGCCGGTAGTGAGAGTGGCCGTTCCGGCATGTTTGTTCACCCCTACCAGAAGCCTCTCAAGCGAGGGCTCCACGGCCTTCAAGGCCAGGCCGGGTGCAAAACCAATATACAGCACCAGCACAGCCAGCGGGGTCAGGGCAGTCCATTCTCTCACGTTCAAATCCGCCCAGCCTTTGGCTGTGGTTGGCGAACCCCAGGCCATACTCCGGGTGGCACGCAGCATGTAGGCCGCTGCCAGCATGGCTCCGGGAACGGAAAGAAACGCCGCCCACAAGTTGGCGGAGAAGGCCCCGGTCAGCACCAAAAGTTCCCCCACGAAGCTGTTGGTGCCCGGGAATGCCAGGGAAGACAGGGCGAAAAGACCCCACATACCCATGAACGCGGGCAGATACTTGCCCATGCCCAGGTGATCCGCCATTTCCCGGCTGTGGCTGCGTTCGTAGGCAGCGCCAAGCATCATGAAGAGCGCACCCGTGGTGATGCCGTGGTTGAGCATTTGCAAAAGCGCCCCTGAGAGCCCCTGCATGTTGAACATGAAGATCCCCAGAGTCACGAAGCCCATGTGCCCTACCGACGAGTAGGCCACCATGCGCTTGAGATCGGTCTGCCCGAGCGCCGTAAGCCCGCCGTAAAGGATCGAGGCCACGGACAGGGCGATCATGAGCGGGGCAAAAAAATGGCTGGCCTCGGGGGTGAGCCCCAGACAGAAGCGCATGAATCCGTAGGTGCCCATTTTCAGAAGAACCGCCGCCAGGATGACGCTGCCAGCGCTCGGAGCCTGGACGTGGGCTGCCGGAAGCCAGGTGTGGAAGGGGAACATGGGCACCTTGATGGCGAACGCCAGGGCCATGGCCAGAAACGTCCAACGCTGGAAGGCCACCGGGAAATCCCTGCCGAGAAGTTCAGGAATGGCGAAGCTGCCGCCCATGGCCCGAAACGCGATGATGGCCACGAGCAAAAGCGTGCTGCCGGCCAGGGTGTACAGGAAGAACTTGAGCGAGGCGTAGCGCCTCTCCGGCCCGCCCCACACAGCGATCAACAGGAACATGGGGACCAGCATGGCCTCCCAGAATACATAGAAGAGCACCAGATCAAGCGCCGAGAAAACACCCACGCAGGCTGCGGTCATAACCAGGAGGCAGATGTGGAATTCCTTCACACGGGCCTTGATGTAGGTCCAGGAGCACAACACGCACAGAGGCAAGAGAAGTGTGGAGAGAAGCACCATGAAAAGGCTCAGCCCGTCCAGACCCAGATAGTAGTTCATGCCCCACTGCGGCACCCAGGGTTTTAGCTCAACGAACTGAAAACCCGGCAGCGAAGGCGCGAAGCTGTACAGCGGAATGCTCAAGAGAACTTCCAATACGCCCACCGCAAGTGTCACGGACCGGACCGCACTGTCTCGCCGAAGAATAAGGAGCACAAGAATCGCTGCCACAGGCAGAACCATGAGGCTCGTCAGGAAGGGGAATCCGCTGTGAGCGGTCATGAACTCTCCTCGCCAATCATGCGCGCATGCTGGCGCCGACGTTTAGTGTGAAAGCCGAGGCGCTCTTGGCGGCCAACGGTCCGATTCCATCTCTTAAGATGCACCATGCCTCCTAGGCCACAATCCATATAATGGCGAAGACCAGCACCGCGATCACGGCCGAGGCGGTCAGGTACGTCTGCAGACGCCCGGTCTGGGCCGAGGCGGTCACGCTTCCAAGATGCGCCGTGGCATAGGCCGCGCCATCCACCATGGTGTCTATGCCCTTGCGGTCGAACACGGCCGCGCCCCGGGCCTGGAGCATGAGTCCGCGAAGCCCGCCGGTGCGGTAGACCTCGCTCCAGAAGCCGTCCACAAAGGCCAGCGGAGTGGATACCAAAGCGTAGAATACCCGCCCGACGGCCCGATAGATGAGGTCGAAGTCGGCCAGACGCCCGGCCGCGGGAGCCAAGATCGGCCTTGCCAGCATGAACGCCAGCCCGGCGAACCCGGTCAGCATGAGCGACTGGAGCACGCTCCAGCCCGAATAGGCGTGAAAGTCCACGGGATAGGGCAAAAGCGCGTACACCGCGCCCGGATACACGCCCACTCCAAGGCAGAGCGCTGCCCCGGCAAGCATGGCCGCCTTGGGAGCCCAAGGGATGAAGACCGCCTCATCCGGCGAAGAACTCCCGGCGGGTTTGGCAAAGAAGAGGAGGTAGGGCAGGCGCACGCCCACCCCGAGAATCGCGGCCAGGGCACCAAGCTCCAGGGCCAGGCCCAGCCATTGGGAATATTCGAAGGCCGCGGTGATGGTCATGGATTTGGTGGTGAACCCCGAGAAGAGTGGCAGCCCCGAGGTGCTGGCCGCGGCAGCCAAATAGCACACGGCCACCAACGGCATGCTCCTGCCCAATCCGCCCAGGCGGTCCAGGCGGCAGGTTCCCAGAGTTGTGAGCACCACTCCGGCGGTCATGAACATGAGCCCCTTGTAGACCACGTGGGCAAAGGCGTGGGCAAAGGCTCCATTGATAGCCAGCTCCGTGCCAACTCCCACTCCCGCCACCATGAAGCCAACCTGGGCGATGGTCTGGTAGGCCAGGGCGCGCCTGGCGTCGTTCTCCACCAGGGCGAATACGCCTGCGTAGAGGGTCATGGCAGCCCCTAAAGGGGCCAGGATCTCAAGCCCGGCGAACCCTCGGGCCAGCACGTACACCGCCGTCTTGGTGGTGAAGGCGCACAGATACACCGCGCCCATGGCCGAGGCCTCCGGGTAGGCGTCGGACAGCCAGGCATGCAACGGCACCACGGCCGCGTTCACCGCGAAGCCGCCCAGGATCAGCCAGTCGTAATAGGCCAAGCTCGAGACGTCGAAGTGGCCGAAGTCGAAGCTCCCTGTGGCCTTGGCCCGAAGGATGAGCCCGAAGAGCAGCAGGACCCCGCCGAAAATATGGAACAGGAAATACCTGTAGCCCGCCCCGATGGCCTCTGGCGTGCGCCGAAGCCATATGAGCAGGGTTGAGCCCAGTGTGGTTATCTCCCAGAAGATGAACAGGGTGATGAAGTCACCCGCAAAGAGGCACCCGAAGGCGCCGCCCACATGCAGGGCCGCAGCCGCTGGTTCGCCGGGCGTCTTGGCCGTGAACGAATAGACCGCAGCCAACAGGGACTGGATGGCGAACACCCACACGAAAACCAGGCACAGCCTGTCCACCCGCGCTAAAGTCAGCGGCATTCCAAGCCACGTCGCCTGAGTAAAGACCAGCGGTCCCTGCAGGGACGCGGCAGTGAGCGCCGCGGCAGTGGCCAGGGCCAAAACAGGCGCGAAAAGCGTAAGCAGCCTCCAGCCCGGGAAGCGGCCAAGCAAGGGCAGCACCGCTGCCAGAATGATGAACCCGTACGCCGGATTCAAGAAGGTGACGGATTCAGGGCTCATCCGTTGGCCTCCTTGCAGTGCGGCAGGTGCAGGAAGATGTGGGCAATATAGATGCTAGCGGTCATCGCCGCCCTCCTCCTTTTTGCGCAGAAGAGGCGCCAGGATGCCCCCGCCGGCAATCACCAGTGCGTAACCGCCGATCAGGCCAAAGCCAGCCCAGAACCAGGGCAGGGTTTCGGCCGCGAAGTGCGGATGCGCCGGAGCCATGAAAAGATTCAGGACAAGAAGAACGGCCAAGAACAAAAAGAATGCGCGTGTGGCAGTGTGAGTCAACATTTTGTGCCTCCGGCAGACAGAGAGGACGCCGCCCTCTCTGCACTCTCCCGCCAGGGAACTTCGTTCCCTGGACCCATTTTCGTTTTGAGGGTTTTGCGAAGAGGCATGTCAGAATCCTCCAAAAGCGTTCACAAACCGCAGGAAGGTTTCCGGAAACAACCCGAGATAGATGGAAATGAGCGCGGTAAGAGACAACGGCACCACCATGGTCAGGGGGGCCTCGCCGCCGTGGTGTTCCCCTCCTTCAGGTGCGGGCTTGAAAAAGGCCCGGTAGACAACCGGAGTAAAGTAGGCTGCGTTCAGTATTGTAGAGGCGCCAAGGGCCAGCAGAATGATGAGCCGGTCCGCCTGGAGCGCTCCGCCAGCCAGAAGCCACTTGGTGGCGAACCCGCACGACGGCGGCACCCCGATCATGGACAGGCTGGCCAAGGCGAAGGCCGCGAAGGTGAACGGCATTTTCCGCCCAAGCCCGTCCATGAGGCTAATCTTCTTGGTGTGCGCCGCCACGTAGATGGCTCCGGCAGCGAAAAAGAGCGTGATTTTGGAAAAGGCATGGTGCGCTATGTGGGCCAGCCCCCCGGACACGGCCATGGGTGTGAGCAAGGCCACACCCAGAATGACGTACGAGAGCTGGCTTACAGTGGAATAAGCCAGCCTGGCCTTGAGGTCGTCCTTGGTCAGCGCGATCACCGATGCGGCCACGATGGTGAAGGCAGCCAATGAGGCCGTGGTCAGCCCCAGGCCCAGACGGTCCAGGAGTTCCACCCCGAAACCAGAGAGCATCACCCGGCTCAAGGAAAACACCCCGGCCTTGACCACGGCCACGGCGTGCAGCAGGGCCGAAACCGGCGTGGGGGCCACCATGGCCCCGGGCAGCCAGTTGTGCAGGGGCATGATGGCCGCCTTGGCCAGGCCGAACAGGTAGAGAAAGTAGGTCACCGAAACCAGCACCGGGTTTGCATCCGCCGGGAACATGCCGTGGACCATGTCGGTCAGGTTGAACTCCAGGGTCCCGGCCAGCACGTAGGTGAGCACCATGGCCGGCAGCAGGAACAGCTTGGAAGAGCCCATCAGGTACACCATGTACTTGCGCGCCCCGGCAAAACCCTCCTCGTCCTGATGGTGGGCCACCAGCGGATAGGTGAAGATGGTGATGAGCTCATAGAACAGGTAGAGGGTGAACACGTTGGCCGAGAAGGCCACTCCCACTGCCCCGAAGATGGCCACGGCAAAGCAGAAGAAGTAACGGGTCTGGGCGTGCTCGTTGAGCGTTCGCATGTAGCCGATGTTGTAGCTGGTGGCGAACATCCAGAGGAAACAGGCCACCAGGGCGAAGATGAGCGAGAGCCCGTCCGCGCAGAAAGTCACTGTCACTCCGGGCACCAGAGTGAACATCCGCCACATCCAAACCTTGCCCGCAAGCACCGCCGGGGCCAGGGAAACTACTGACGCGAACGCCAAGAGCCCGGCTACGAAGCTCACTCCCTCGCGCAGATTGGGCCGAGCCCCGGCCCGCCAGATGAGAAGCGGGGCGAGCATGGTCACGGCAAGGGGCAGAAGGAGCCTCGGACTTTCGATGATGTCTGCCATTGCTACCCCTTGAGTTCCGATGGCGTGACGCTTGAGGCGCTGCCGAAACGTTTGCGCACAACGTACACGATGGCCAGCACCAGAGTGGACTCAGCTGCGGCCAATCCCATTATGAAAAGAGCGGTAGCTTGCGACAGTTCACCTGGCATAGGTGTGAGCTGGCCCGCGGCAACAACGGCCAGGCCCGCGCCGTTTAACATGAGCTCCACACTTATGAGCATGCCCACCAGGCTGGCCCGGGAAAAGAGCCCGAAAAGCCCCACGGCCAGAAGTCCGAAAGCGACCATTTGATACAGGGCCAATGCGCTCACCGTTCTTTCCTCCTCTCGAAGGCAAGAAGCACGGCGCCAGCCATGGCCGCGAACAGCACCACCGAGATCACCTCGAAACCAAGCACATACGGTCCCAGAAACACCTGCCCGAGTTCGGCCGGGGATATCTCACCAGCTGTTTCCGAAATGGCAGGACCGTGGCGCAGGCAGGCTGCGGCCAGAAGCCCGGCCGTGCCCAATCCCGTTGCGCCGGACCACATGAGTTTGCGGATGTCGCGCGGCCCGGCCTCTTCATCCTCGGACTGGGCCCTGGTGAGCATGATGGCGAAGAAGATGAGCACCACCACCGCGCCCACGTAGATAAGAATCTGCATGAGCGCCACGAACGGCGCGGCGATGAGCACATAGAGCGCCGCAACGCCCATGAGCGATATGGTCAGGCCAAGCAGCGCCCGCACGAGGCTTTTGGCCGTGACCGCCCAGACCGCTCCACCAAGAGTGATGACCGCGTAAAGGGCGAAAGACGCTTGGACCACAAGTTCTTTCACTGCTCACTCCCCCTTGATTCCGGCCTGCTTGCGCAGCCTGGCCAGAAGGTCGATCTCGAATGTGGACCGGCCGGGTCCGGCAAAATACACGTTGGAAGAAAAACGCAGGGATCCGGCCGGGCAATTCTGGGCGCAAAGCCCGCACAGGCTGCACGTATGATATGTGAGATGATATCCCAGGAGTTTTCTGGCCACCGGAGCCTGGCTTGGGGGGGCGACCCTGAATTTGGGCGTGGGCATGAGCATTTCCGTGCCCACCTGGGAGGGATAACATATGCCGGAATCCGCCGGAGGATCCTCTGCCTCCACGCGGATGCAGTTCGAGGGACACAGCTCGGCACACAGGCCGCACCCCACACACCGGGCCACTGCCGGATCCTCGTCAGAGGCGACCAGTTCCACATGGCCGCGGTACGTGGCCAGGGTGTCCACTTCCTGCCTGGGATAGTGGACCGTCTCCTGCGGCATGAAAAAATTCGTACCCGTGACCCGGAGCCCCACGAACATGCTTTTTAAATCGCGCAGGGCTCCACCAACGGCTGTTATAAACCCCATCATCTCCTCCACCGCTTAAAGGAAACGGGAGTCCAGAGGGCGCAGCCCTTTGGCCGCCGGAGGCTTCTCCCCCGGTTGATTACGCCAAGCCCATCAAACCTTCGCATCACGCCCCTCCCCACAATTTCACGAAGAACGCCGTGAGCACGAGGTTCACCAGGGCCAGGGGCATGAGCCAGCGCCAATTGAGGTTCAGAAGCTGGTCGAAACGCACGCGCGGATACGTCCAGCGCATGAAGATGATGAGCGCCACCAGGGCGTACATCTTGGCCAAAAACCACCACGGCCCGGGCAGAACCGGCCCCTGGGAGCCCCCCAGGAACAGCACCGTGGCCACGCAGCTCACCACCAGCATGTTGGCGTACTCGGCCAGAAAGATGATGCCGTTGCCCATGCCGGAATACTCGGTGTGCACCCCTGCCGTGAGTTCGGATTCGGCCTCGGGCAGGTCGAACGGAGCGCGGTTGGTCTCGGCCACCGCGCACACGAAGTAGATGAAGAAGGCCAGCGGCTGCACGAACACGTTCCACTGCCAGGGCCACCCTCCCTGGTGGGCCACCACGGCGCGCAGGTCGAGGCTGCCGGTCATGAGTGCCACGGCCAGCACCGCAAGCAAGAGTGGAATCTCGTAGGCCACGGCCTGGGACACGGCCCTGGCCGCTCCTAGAAGTGACCATTTGTTGTTGGAGGCCCATCCGGCCAGGCACAGCGCCAGCACGTTGAACCCGGCGAAGGAGAGGATGAGCACCAGCCCAAGATTGGTCCCAAGCCCCCAGAGATTCTCCCCGAATGGCACGGCGATGAACATGAGCGGTACGGGCATGAAGGCCATGAGCGGAGCGGCCCAGAAGAGCAGCGCGTCGGCTCCGGCCGGGGTAGCCAACTGTTTTCCCACCAGCTTGCCCGCATCCGCCAGGGCCTGCAGAAGACCGTGGGGGCCAACCTCGTAGGGTCCTGGCCGGCGCTGCACATGGCCCGCCACCTTGCGTTCCACATAGAGAAGCAGCATGCCGTTGCCCGCGATGAAGGCCATGAGCGCCAAAAGAGCCACCAACAGGCGGATCAGCTCGCCGGAAATGGCGTCCATGTTCATCTGTCAATCTCCGGGATGACAAGGTCCAGGCTGCCGAGAATGGCCACCGCGTCGGACAAAAGCGTTCCTTCGGCCAGTTCGGGGAACAGGCTCAAGTTTGAGAAGCTGGGGGACCTGAGCTTCACCCGGTAGGGAATCTCGGATCCGTCGCTGGCCAGATAGATGCCGATCTTGCCCCTGGCTCCCTCGACTGCGAAGTAAGACTCGCCCGCCGGAGGCTTCCATTTGCCGCGCGGGGCGTCCGGCAGCATAAAATGGCCTTCAGGCAGGCCGTCCAGGGCTTGCCGAATTATGGCAAGGGATGTCTCGATCTCGTCCATCCGGACCTGGTAGCGGGCCAAGCTGTCCCCCTCGGAATACGTCGGGATGGGGAATTCGAAGCGGTTGTATACACCATATGGTTCCGCCCGACGCACGTCGTAGGCGATGCCCGAGCCGCGCAGCACCGGCCCTGTGGCTCCGTAGCGCCTGGCCATCATCTCGTCGATGACGCCCACGTCCTTCAAGCGCCCGCGCAGAATGGCGTTGTCCGTCACCAGGTCGCGGTACATCTCAAGACGCCCGGGCATCCTGTCCAGGAATTCACGGGTGCGGCTGGCGAAGCCCGGGCTTATGTCCGCCACCACCCCGCCGAAGCGGAAAGCGGCGTAGGTCAGTCGCGAGCCGGTGATCTCCTGGAGGATGTCCATGACGATCTCGCGGTCCTCGAAGGCGTACATGATGGGGGTGACCGCGCCCAAATCGAGGAGATAGGCCCCCCACCACAACAGATGGGAGTTTATGCGGTTGAGTTCCGTGGTGATGACCCGGATGTATTCGGCTCGCTCAGGAACCTCTATTTCGGCAAGACGCTCCACCGCCCCGGCCCAGGCCCAGTTCCAGGCCAGGGCGTGCAGGTAGTCGACCCGGCCCATGTTGGGGAAGAACTGGAGGTAGGCCCTGTTCTGCCCCATGGCCTCGTGCATGCGGTGGATGTAGCCCAGTACCGGCTCGGCCCTGAGCACGTATTCGCCGTCCATTTCCAGAAGAACGCGCAGGACCCCATGGGTGGAAGGATGCTGGGGTCCCATGTTGAGTATGAGCGATTCTTCCCGGGCCTCCAGGGCAAAGGTCTGGGCGTAGGAGTCGCCTTCAAGGCCCCGGCAGGGATCGCCGGCGATCATGCGGGTCATGAGGTCTCGCCTCCGGTCTGCCCGCCCGGCTCACCTGTGCCGCAGATGGACATGAGCTCTTCGGCCAGGGCATGCCCCTTGGCCGGCCCCACCCACTCGCCGTGCGGCCACAGCTGGTTGGTGGAGATGCGAGCCTGCTCGGGCTTAAGCAGTGGAGGCCGCTCGATCGATTCGTCCAGCAGGAGCGGCATGGTGTTCGCCGCGCCCGTGAAGTTGATGCCGAAAAAGTCGCGGGTTTCTCGTTCGTGCCACCCTGCACCAGGATAAATCCCCTCGATGGAGGGGCACTCCGGATTGTCGCGGGGCAGCATAACCCGAAGCACCACCCGGCCGGGCCTGGACCAGTGGGCGAAATGATAGAGAACGGCCAACCCCTCGGCCACATCCAACCCGCAGATGTCTTCGAGAAACCAGTCTTGGCAGAGAAGGCGCTCGGCCACGAGGCGAATGTCTTCTGGAGCTATGGTCAGGGCGGCATCCCTGCCCGATTCTCCCTGCGGCAGGGCCAGCCCCAGGCGCGAAGTAAGTTCAGGCATGCGAGGCTCCCGGTTGACTGCCAAAGCGGTGGGGCAACGAGTGGGGAGAACTCTGAAGAGGCCTGAAATCACACCGTGCCAAGCCACACGGCATCCTGTGAACGGGCATGCTCATACTTCCTCCACCAAAGCCGGGACAGGCCAGAAGCGCTTGCCAGTCAGCTTTTTCTGCAGCTGGAAGATCCCTTCCATCAGCGCTTCGGGCCTGGGCGGGCAACCGGGCACGTACACGTCCACAGGCACCAGCCTGTCCACTCCCTCCACCACGAAATACTGTTCAGGGTACTTGAATGGTCCGCCGGAGATTGCACAGTTGCCCATGGCCAGGACGAATTTCGGGGCTGGCATCTGCTCATACAGAGTGACCAGGGCCGGAGCCATCTTCTTGGTCACGGTTCCGGCCACGATCATCAGGTCGGACTGCCTGGGGGAAGGCCGAAAAACCTCGGCCCCGAAGCGGGAGAGGTCGAAACGCGGCATGGTGACGGCCATCATCTCGATGGCGCAGCAAGCCAGCCCGAACGTCATGGGCCACAAGGACATGGCCCGGCAGAGGTCGAACACCTGGGCCGGCAGCTTGAAGTCCAGCCGCGGAGGCAGAACTTCATCCGATCTGGGTACTACCTGATGCGCCTTGGCCACGTGAACACCCCTTTTCTCTGAAAATACGCCATTGCCAAGCCCAGTACGCCCACAAAGACAACCACGGCCACGAAGGGCTCCCATCCTTTACTCTGGGGATAGGTCGCGGCCACCGGGAACAGATAGAGCACGTCCACGTCAAAGGAGAGAAATATGAGCGCGTAGAGCGAATAGTTGATTCCGAAACGGGTCCAGGCCTGTCCGCGGGGCACCATACCGCACTCGTAGGGCGCCGCGAACGCGCCACCCCGGGTACGCGGGGCAAAGAGATAGGATGCTGCCAGCGGACCGGCGGCAAATGCGACTCCGGCGGCCAGGCACGCAAAGACCGCCACGTTGAGCCAGCTAAAGACCATTGTTCCCTCGCCTGTTGGAGTTGAACATGGGGTAAGTCTGATTTGAATTACTCTCTGCTTGAAACCGAATTATTCGTCAAGAAAAACAAGCTACTGTGCATTTTTTCCCAATCTGGAACGTTTCTAGTCGGAATAGAACACGCCGGGATAATTTGCCCTTTCCAAGAACTATCCTATCGAAAGCCTGCGACCTATTGACATCATCTATCGATATTCGACTGACCTGCCAGACCCCTCGCTCAGCCGAAAACATGCCCGAACCCCACACAAGACCTGGGACAATTCGTTCGCATTCACCGCCTCCCCCCCTGGGTGCCGCCAGCCCTCTTCGGGCTAAGATACCCCGACGTGAGCCTCAATGTGTAACCGCAGGCACCATTTCCTGCGACTATCCATCATGACAACTCAGACAACCATGTATCATGAGGCTTCCAAGATGGAGCGTGCGCTTCTTATCGCGGCGGAAGTTCTGGCCTACGCGTTCGTGCTCTGTGTTCTTTTCATGGCATTTGTAGAAAACTTCTAGCCGCCCTTTCTTGTCCAGCCAGTGTCTCTAGCTCTCGAGCGAGTGGATACTCGCGGGCTTCATTCTTGTTCTCGCTTCCCTGCCTTCACAATGACCCCATCATCCAGCGCAGCTGTTTCCGGGAGAATTTGGGCCTCCCCATCAGCTCGCCCCTGCTTCAGAAAAGATGCAGGAAAAAAGCCACGCATCATGGATGAACCGGCTGATACCTTCGTACTTTATGGAAACAGGAGGTGGCATCCCATGAAAGACGACATGCAGCTCGAAGCCATGCGCGCGGAGATTATCGCATACTACCACGGGGAGAGCGCCCGTTTGGAGAGGCAATCAATGGAACTGTATCGCCTGGCCGGGCAATGCAGGGTTTGGGCGGAAAACATACACTGTTTGCCGGAGGCAGGGGTGGAGTACGTATACGGGGTTGTGGAGAAGGCCAAAGCCGACCAGGCCGAGAGTATGGCCTCGCAGTTACTCTCCTTTGTAAAAGCCGAGGCGGCCAGACAACAGTAATAACAGGCTCAGACCCTGTCCATACTGCCAGTGCTCACGTTTGGCTCCAGGGGAAACACCAGGAGTGACTTCTCCTCGCGTGGAGAAAGGAGCACCAATTGCGGGCGTCAACCCCAGGCTTTCAGTGCATCCACCAGTTCATCCACGCTGCGGACGATCTTCTCGCAGCTCCCGTGCACCATGGCGTTGACCAATGCCCCAGGCACATCCCCAGCCCGGCGGAAATCCGTCCTGATGCCGACCACGGGAATTCCCTTGCAGTGCGCCAGCCCGATCTCCCAGGCCGTGCCGTCGTCGACCTGGGCGCCATCGAGCAGGGCTACCATCAGGTCGCACTGAAGCAGCGCATCCCGGCAAACCTCCATCACCATGCGCGAGGCGTCGTCTCCCCAGGTCATGATTTCGGCCTGGTCGAACAACTCGTAGGGCCAGACGACCTCATGTCCTGTTTCCGCCTCGATGCGCGCCTTGGTGGCACGGTGCCACGCCTGTTTGGCTTCGTTGAAAAGGGGGCCAGCCAGATAGATCGTTGACATCATGTCCTCGCAATGTCCGGTCACGCCTGGAGAGCGCAGATTAAATGATGGAACGATGGGTACCGTCAGGAACAAAAGGAAAAGTGGCGGAGGGAGAGGGATTCGAACCCCCGGACGGGTTCCCCCGCCAGTGGTTTTCAAGACCACCGCCTTAAACCGCTCGGCCATCCCTCCGCGTGGGCAATTCGTCTACACGCCATGCGCCCCGTGGGCAAGCGGTGAAGAATACGTCCCAAGCCCCAGGGATGCGAGCTCCGCTTTCTGGCCTTCCGTTAGAGTATGGTAGATAAGCCCAAGGCCCGGCACTTCCCGCCTTTTTCCCCAAGGAACACACCAGCTCACTTGCGCTGGAATCGGAGTTTGGTCGCTGAAGTCACTGAACACGAGATTGATCCGCGATCCCGGCTCCCTACAGGTTGCGGTATAGACAAAACAACCTTTCATGGAGATGCTTCGCGTTACGGTCTTCTCCCAGTCTTCCTTCCCAGGCTCACCAAGACCCAAAAGCACCGGAAGAGCGACCTTCACCCGCTCGGCGCCTTTGAGCGCGTGGGCCGAGTAGTGCCCGCACTGACCGTGAATGAACCGCTGAAGTGCTTCACCCGTCCGGTAGGCTTGCCCCCCGGAAATGCCGTCGATGCGGCCCGAGTGCGGATCATGGCGGAGCCTCATGATGGGGATGACGTTCTCAAGGCGGACAAGCATCCGTTTGTCGAAGGATTTGTCTCTCAAGAGGGTCGGCAGATCGAACAGAATTCCCTGAAGATCGCGGGAAGCCAATGCTTCCAGGCCGCCACGAGGTGAATCGAAGACGACGGCTTCGGCCCCGAGCCTCCTCAAGGCATCAACATACGCCTCTCTGGCGGGGCCTGCGCATGCGACAAGTGCCACCCGGATGCTCATGGAGTTACTTGCCTCTCTGGGGAATCGAAACAGCTACTTCCGGCGCGGACGTCCCCTCTGTTCGATAAGAACCTTGGCCCTCTGAGTGAGCTGCGTGATTTCCGGCTTGGTGATCTGGTCGTCCGCTCCCACCGAGACCCCTTTGTGATAGAGCTTGTCGTTGATGAGCGAGGAAAAGAGGATCACCGGTATATCCCTCAGTACGGGGTCATCCTTGATGCGCTTGCAGAGATTATGGCCGTCCATTGCCGGCATCTCAATGTCTGAAACCACCAGGTTTACGATCTCCAGGACATCGCGCCCCTCATCCGCGGCTTGCTGCTTGATTGCGAGCAGACGTTCCCAGGCCTTCTGGCCGTTAATGTCCTGTTCCACCAGGTAGCCGTCGCGCAGAAGCGTGTTGACTATAAGTTTGCGTATGGACCCGGAATCGTCCACCACCAGAGCACGGTAGGTGAGATCCTCGGAGGATTCGACCCTGGCCTCGCTTTCCGGGTCCTCGCGCATTGCCAGGCTGGGGTTTAAGTCCCAAATAATTTTTTCCATATCCAGGAGCAGCACGATTCTATCGTCGAATTTAACCACCCCGGTGAAGCTGTTCGAGGAGAAGCTGGCCACATAGCCGCTGGGGGGCTCCACCTGTTCCCAACTCAGACGGTGGATTCGCGTGACTCCCGATACCAAAAACGCGTTGGTCGTATTGTTGAATTCACTGACAATCACTTTCGGGGCATCGTTTTGCACCAAGGTTTTGTCCAGCCAGACCGAAAGATCGATGAGCGGAATAATGCGAGAACGGAGGTTGAAGGTCCCCTTCACAGCAAAATGAGGCGTGTTGGGCATTTCGGTCACCTTGGGCTTGCGGATGATCTCAAGCACCTTGGCAACGTTCACCCCAAAATAGCTACGATAGGGTGAACCGTCTTCCCCCTCCTCGTCGATATAGAATTCGACTATCTCAAGTTCGTTGGTCCCGGATTCGAGTAGGATGTTGGTTTGGCTCATGAAGCCCTCTGGTCAATTAGGAACGAGGTGCTGAAACGATTGGTACGCAAACTTGGCCAGTACACAACCGGATGGGTTACTCTGGTGAAGTTGTCAAGTTTTTCCTCTGTCATCTCAGCATGCTTTACACAGCCTCCGCCCTGGACTAGAACCCCCAAACGCCGCTAGCCGGCTTTACCCCCGAGGCCGACCGTTGAATCTACCCGTGACCGCATACGTACTCCTCTGGTTTCCGCTTTCCTCGGAGACCTTCATCTTCCGCGAAGTCCAATCCCTTCGACGCCAGGGACTGCATGTCCTGGTGTATAGCCTGTATGGCAAGAAGCTCAAGAACTGCTCCCCGGAGATGTTCGACTTCTCATACGGAGTGCGGCGCATGGGGCTTTACGCTCTGCCACTTATTTTTCGCGACATCCTTTACTGGAACAAGCGTTCACCCGGATGCTTCATGGCCCTGGCAAAGGAAGTGCTGCTCAGGCGCTGGTGCAGCCTCGAGGTCACCGGTGAGAGTTGGTGGGCCTTTTTCGCGGGCTTCAGACTTGCCAGGCTTTTAGAGCGCGACAACGTCAAGCACGTTCACGCCCCTTGGGCCGGAGGACCGGCAACCGCCGCCTGGGTGGCCTCCCGTCTCACTAACATCTCATTCTCAATGGCAGGGCGCGCCGGCGACATCTACCCTCCGGATGGCGCCCTGACGGAAAAAATCCGCGACAGCCTCTTCGTGCGGGTCAATAACCAGGCTAATGTGGACTATCTGTCCGCTCAGGCTCCCAGCCATGCCTCCAAAATTCACTTGGTGTACAACAGCCTCACCCTGCGGGAAAACGGCGAAAGCAACGTGGAAATGGCCCCTCCCGTCAAGCTCCTGGCAGTGGGCCGGTTCGCCCGGACCAAAGGGTTCGACGTGCTCATCCGGGCCTGCAAGGTCATGAAGGACCGAGGCTTTGCGTTCAAACTCACCCTGGTAGGTTCGGGATTTCAAGGCCCCATGCTCAAAAGCCTGCGCAAGGCCCAAGGAGTGGAGGACTGTGTGGACATGCCAGGCTTTCTCTCCCACGACCAGCTCACCTACCTGCTCAAGACCCACGACATGATCGTGGTGCCGAGCGTGGTGCACTCCTCCGGCGACCGTGACGGCATCCCCAATGTTATCATGGAAGCCCTCTCCCACCGGCTTCCGGTGGTCGCCACCGACGTGTGCGGCATCACCGAGGTAGTGCGGCATGGTGAAACCGGACTCATCGCGCCGCAGAAAGATCCCGCAGCCCTGGCCGAGGCCATCATGGACATGGCATCGGACAGGGAGCGCGCACTGGAGATGGCTTCCAAGGGACGCGAGCTGGTGCTTACGATGTTCGACCCCCAAACCAACGCCCGCAGCCTTTTCGAACTCTTCAAGCGCCACCTTCCCGACGCGCCCGGAGAAAAGGGCTAGCATATGTGCGGCATCGCGGGATTCGTCCAGGCTTCAGGCGAACCCCTACCCGCAGAGGCTTCCCACTGGCTCGGGACCATGACCGGCTGCATGGCCCACCGCGGCCCAGACGGCCAGGGCCTTCTCGTGGACGGCCCCGTGGCCTTGGGGCATCGCCGCCTCTCCATCATCGACCTTTCCACCGGCGGCCAGCCCATGGAACACCATTCCGGGCGCCTGGCCGTCACCTTCAATGGCGAAATATACAACTTCCTGGAAATAAAGGCTGCTCTCGAAGCCAAGGGGCACTCTTTCCGCACCCACTCGGACACGGAAATCATCCTGGCCGGATGGCTTGAGTGGGGGCCCGCATGTCTGGAGCGCTTCGAGGGCATGTTCGCCTTCGCTCTCTGGGACCGCTCCACACGCACCCTCTTCTGCGCCAGGGACCGCTTCGGCAAGAAGCCTTTTTTCTACACACTGCAAAACGGCATGTTCGCCTTTGCCTCGGAACTCTCCGCCCTGGCGAAGCTTCCCGGGCTCGGCCTCAGCGTTGACCCAAGGACCCTGGCAAGGTTTTTGGCCTACGAATATGTGCCAACCCCGGATTCCATCTACCGGGAAGTACGCAAGCTTCCCCCGTCGCAGTACCTGCTCTTCAAGGATGGCTCCCTCACCCTAGGGCGCTACTGGGACCTGCCGGCTCCTGAACCGACCAGGGCCACCGAACAGGAATTATGCGAGGAACTCGACCGCCTGCTCACCCAGGCCGTGAAACGCCGCCTGATCTCTGACGTGCCGCTTGGCGTGTTTCTTTCCGGCGGCATCGACTCCTCCATCGTGGCCGGGCTCATGGCCAGGCTCGCCCCGCGCATCAAGACTTTTTCCATCGGTTTCAGGGAAGCCAGCTACGACGAATCCCGCTTCGCCCGGCTGGTGGCCGAGCGCTGGGGAACCGACCATCACGAGCACATCCTCAATGCCGAGGACTGCGCCGACCTTCTACCCGAGATCGTCACCCGTTTCGACGAGCCCATGGCCGATCCGTCCATCGCCCCCACCTTTCTTCTCTCCAAAGTGACCAGGGAAAAAGTCACCGTGGCCTTGGGCGGCGACGGCGCGGACGAACTTTTCGCCGGATACGAGCACTTCATCGGCTTGAAGGCCGCGGGATGGTACAACTACCTGCCAGCCTTGCTCCGCAAGGGCGTGGTTGATCCGGTGTGTGCCAGGCTCCCGGCTTCGGACGGCTACGTGAACCTGCGCCTGGGAGCGGCCACCTTTCTGGCCGGGGCTCGCCAGCCCGGCTGGCTTCGCGTCCAGACGTGGCTTACAGCCCTGCATCCCGAGCTTCAGGAAAAGCTGTGGCTCAATCCGGACCATGAATTTCTTTCACGCGAAAACCTCTTCGCCTCCACCCGCCAGGCTTTCGATAACTCCACCGCCAAAACGGACATGGAGCGCGCCTTCCACGCCTACGCCCGGCAGTTTCTCCTGGACTACATCCTGGTCAAGGTGGATCGCTGCACCATGATGCACTCGCTGGAGGCCAGGGCTCCCTTCCTGGACCGGGACTTTGCCGAATTCGCCTCCCGCCTGCCTGTTTCGTTCAAGCTGCGGGGGCTCACGCGAAAGTACCTGCTCAAAAAAGCCATGGCGGATGTTTTGCCCAAGGAAATTCTCACCAGAAACAAACGGGGATTCCTGATTCCCGTGGCCAGGTGGCTGCGCGACAAGCTCAAGCCCATGGTTGAGGATCTCTTGGGTGAATCCCACCTCCGCCAGCAGGGACTCTTCGATCCGAAAACCGTACGGATGCTCATTGAGGAGCATGATTCCGGCAAGATGGACAGGCGCAAAGAGTTGTGGACGCTTCTGGTGCTCCAGCTGTGGCTTAAGCACAATAATCCGCGCATTGGGTAGGAGTGGCCTCCGAGAACCTGCGGGATGACACCACCTGACCTCTAT
Source organism: Desulfovibrio sp. (assembly GCA_016208105.1). NCBI lineage: Bacteria > Pseudomonadati > Thermodesulfobacteriota > Desulfovibrionia > Desulfovibrionales > Desulfovibrionaceae > Desulfovibrio > Desulfovibrio sp. The sequence continues at coordinate 53,727 of JACQYS010000031.1, read as the reverse complement.
ACCATAGAGGCGGAACGACAACGGACACACAATGGCACGAATACTCTACGGCGTTCACGGCTCCCAGCATGGCCATGCCATCCGTGCCCTCACCCTGGCTAGGCGCTTTTCCGAGCACGAGTTCCTGTTCGTGACCAGCGAGGAGGCCGCTGGAATCCTGCGCCGGGACTTCCAGGTGGAAACCGCCCTCAATCCCGGTACCCGCTACAAGAACTACGCCCTGGATCTTCCGGCCACAGTGAAACTGGCCGCAAGAACTTTCTGGCACCGGGGGCGGGAACTTGCTCGCATCGGCCAGGTTATCGAGCGCTTCCAGCCGGACGTGTGTATCTCTGATTACGAGTATTTCGTACCCATCGCCGCCAGACGCGCAGGGGTCCCCTGCCTCTCCCTGGACCATCAGCACGTCATTACCCTGTGCGACCACACCCTCCCGCAATCCACCTGGTGGGACATGACTTCCACCTCGTTCTCGGTGGACAATCTGTTCTCAAATTCCAGCGACCACCTGATAATATCTTTCTATCAACCCCGGCTGAAGCCTGGGCCGAGGCGGCAAATCTCCGCTCCCATCCACCGGGACAAGGTGTTCGAACACGAACCAAGCATAGGCGACCATATTCTGGTCTACCAGAGCTGCTCCATCTGCGACAACTTCGTTCCACTTCTGAAAACTCTCGGCAGGCCCGTCATCATCTACGGGTACGGGAAGAACGAAACGGATGGAAACCTCACCTTCAAGACCTTCAGCGAGGATGGCCTGCTTAGCGACATGGCCTCCTCAAGTTTTGTGATCTGCGGAGGCGGGCACACCCTCATGAGCGAGGCCCTCTACTACGGCAAACCCATCATCTCCCTGCCTGTGAAGGGCGCTTTCGAGCAATGGCTCAACGCCCATTACCTCCAGAAACTTGGCTACGGCCTGCACCTGGACATGCACCACTTGGACGAAGCCGCGGTGGCCGGTTTCGAAACGAAAGTGGAGGATTGCCGGGAGCGCGTTCGGGCCGTGGATTTCAGAGGCAACGAATTCGCCTTCTCAACGGTTGCGAGTTTCATTCGTGACAAGCGCCTTCAGGACGTTGCCAACAACGGGCTTGTGCGGTAAATTTTTTTGGATTTATCAACGTTGTTTCAAAGCCAAACCAGAAGACGGACAGCCATGAATCCCAAACGCCCCCTTACGCCCGAGGTTTATTACCGCCTCCCCTGGAACCTGGCCGACAACTCCATCACTTGGCTCGAACCGACCACCAAGTGCAACCTCTACTGCGAGGGATGCTACCGTGAGAACGACCCCGACGGCCACAGGCCGCTCGAGGACGTGATCCGGGAATTGGAGACCGTGCGGAACCTGCGCCGCACGGACGGCATCTCCATCGCCGGTGGCGAGCCCCTCATCTACCCTCACATCGTGGAGCTGGTGCGCTACGTAGCAGCCCAGGGCTGGAAGCCCATCATCAATTCCAACGGACATGCCCTTACTCCCGCTCTGGTGCGAGACCTGACCGCGGCCGGCTTGGTGGGCTTCACCATGCATGTCGACTCGCACCAGAAACGTCCTGGCTCTATCGGCAAGACCGAGAAAGAGCTCTGTGAACTGCGCCTCACCCTGGCCAACATGATCCACGAGAACAGCGGCGGCAAAGTGGCCTGCGCTTTCAACGCCACCATCTATCGCGACACCCTGGACCAGATCCCCATGCTCGTGCGCTGGGCCCAGGATCACATCGACCGTGTGCAGACCATGGTCTTCATCCTGTTCCGCTCAGTCAAAGCCCAGGCCGGTTTCGACTGCCACGCCGGCGGCAAGCCCGTGGACGTCGGCCAGTTGGTTTACCAGCTGGACCACATGGAGACCCACAAGGACATCCTGGCCCAGGACGTGGCCGACAAAATTCGCGAGATCGACCCGGAATTCGAGCCCTGCGCCTTTTTGAACGGCACCGAGGACCCGCGCTCCATGAAGTGGCTGCTCACCCTCAAAGTGGGCGACAAGAACCGCACCCTGGGCTACCTCGGCCCCAAGTTCGCGGAACTCGTCCAGAGCATCCACCACCTGATATGGGGAACCTACCTGGCCTACACCAGACCCTGGCTCACCAACACTGCCCAGGCTCTCTTCCCCCTGGCCCTTTTCAGCAAGAGCATACGCAAGATATTCTGGAAGTGGTTGCAGAACCCCTCCAAATGGACCGACTGCCTGCACATCCAGTCCATCATGATCATCCAGCCCTGCGACCTGTTCGAGGACGGCCGACAGAACATGTGCGACGGCTGCCCCGACGCCATCCTCCACAAGGGCAGGATGGTCTGGAGTTGCCGCGTGGACGAGCTGGAAAAATATGGCACATTCATAAGCTGCACCCCGCGCGGCGGGTGTTGCGGAGCAGCCAAGGCAGCCGCGCCTGCCAACCTTCCCGCCGAGGCGTGCGCCACTCTGCCTGCGACGAAGCCTGCCGCTGCGGTTGCTGTGAAGGAAAAGGCCGCTGTTCCGGCCGTGAAACCAGACGCAGCCTCTGCTTCCACGACACCACGTTCTGTAGCCAAACCAGCCGAGGCAAAAACCAAAACCAAGAAGCCGAAGCCTTCAAAGGCGAAAGGCAAAAAGTAATAGCAGTACCTGGGGCGGGCCTTGAGCCCGCCCCAAACAGGTTCACCATGGAAAAAGCCCGCGCAGCATGACCGTCTCCCCCAACACCCAGCAGGCGGGCGCAGCCTCTCACGGCATCATCGGCAAGTTCCTGCACCTGGCTTCGGCCCAGACCATCCGGGACATCCTGCACACCTGCTTCTTCATCTATCTGGCCCGAATGGACCAGAGCCATTACGGCGAATTCCAATTGGCCTTCAACACGGCCATGATCGTGCTTTTCCTGGGCGAGTTCGGCCTGAATCAGCCCCTGGTGTCTTCACTGTCCAAGAAATTCGGCCACAAGGGCGACATTCTGGTCCAGTACACCCTGATCAAGGGCATCATCTTGCTGATCGGGTGGTTCGGGGTGTGGATGTTCGTTCTGCAACAGCGCTATACCGGCGGTCTTACCAACCTGATCCAGGTTATCACCGCCGGAGTCGGCCTCGAGGCTCTGGCCAGCAGCTTTTTTGTGGCCTGCCGCGTCCAGGGGCGCCAGGACCTGGAGGCGCGAATAAAGTCGGTGGGTGCCATCGTCGGATACGGCTGGGCGCTCGGGACTTTGGCTCTGGGCTTCCAACCCCACTGGATCGCTCTTTTCAAGCTCATAGAAAACGGAATCAACCTGATCGGGGGAGCCTGGTTCACCATCAGCAAAACAGATGTCCAGAGCTTGACGCTAAAAAGCAACGCCCTGGCCCGCACCTGGAACACGGCCAAGGGGGGCGTGGTCTTCGTGTTCATGGCCTTCTTCTCAATCCTCTACAATAAAGCCAATCTCTTCTTTTTGCAGAAGTTCTCCGGTCCTCACGCCGTGGCGCAGTATTCGGCCACCTGGGAAGTGGTGGACGCGGTACAGATCCCCATTTCCAGTCTGCTCATGAAGAGTGTGCTTTTTCCCTTGTTCGTTGGCCTGTGGCGCCAGGACAAGAATGAATTCGACAGGCTCAAAGACAACTCGGTGAAGTGGCTCTTCGGAGCCTCCATTCCGGTTATGTTCTTTCTTTTCGTTGAGTCGGACAGGATTATCGGGCTCATCTACGGCGCAAGCTACGTGGACGCCATGTGGCTGCAGAAATGGCTCGTGCCGTCAGTGATGTTCAGCTTCATCCACAACCTGGCGGCCTACCTCATGATGAGTCAGCACCGCCAATACGCCCTGTTCTGGATTTACGGTGCGGGACTGGCCTTCAACATCCTCTTGTGCGCCCTGCTCATTCCCAACAATCCGCTCCTGGGCGCCGGGCTCTCCATCGTCATCACCAAGGGCACCGTGGCCTGCTGCACCACCTTTTATTGTCAGCGGAGCATGAAGCTCATCAAATGGCGGGCGGTGCGTCCCGTGCTGGTGGCCGCGCTCATAGGAGCGGGGCTGTACCTGGGGCTTGGGCTTTTTGGGATTCGCGAGGTCGCCGAAACTGGAGGCATAGCACCGTTCGTGGTACTGGGATGGACATGGTGGAAGGATATGAAGGCCCAGGCCAGAGTGCGGGAGCAGGCGTTTTAGCGCGCCCCTTCTGCCATAGCCTTGACCACCAATGTGTGGAACGGCCTAATCAAAAGAAAGTAGAATGGCCCGCGCCAGTTCTTGTAGCGAACGAAGGTCATAACCCGGTGCCGGTAACCACCCTGCCCAGTTCTTTCACAAACAATCGCCAGCAGGGCGAACAGATGGACGTCATCCGCAGCACCGGCCCAGTATCTGCCGTCCTCGGCCGCCACCACCCGAAATACCAAAAGCGACTCACCAAGTACGAAAGGGATATCTCCCGGTGTTATCAGCCGGTCTGCCTGCAGTGAATGTTTGATGCCAAGAGCCAGGGCCAGCGGTTTTCGCAAAAGAAACAGCGCTCTCAGCCAGCCCGGTCGATACATAAAGAAATCCGCCAGAAAATGGCGGATTTCTTTGCCGCTCTCCACGGCGAAATGATCGACGTAATCGTATTTCCCGGCTGCTCCCAAAATCTCTGCCGGAAGCGTGAGGCCGGGAGGGATCCCGGTCACTGCCTGATGACCTCCACCACCCGGCCTCCCCAGGTCACTTTGTAGGCGATGCCGCGCCAGCTCATGGTGAACGTGGTCCAGGTGCGAAGGTAGCACCAGACGGTCATCAAGGGGGAAGCGAAAAAACCTTTCATCCAGTCCCAGACCCCAACGGGCTTTGGGGAAAGGGTGCGGAAAAACATCCCCACCACAGCAAAGGCCGCAGCGTAGCATGTCGCGGCTCCAAGCCACCAGGGATCGACCGATCCGAAAAGAACTCCCAGACTTCCCAGCACAGCCAACAGCGGAGGCACAATGAAAAGACCAACCACCAGCAGCGAGCCTAGCCACATCTCCGGGGTGCAGAATTTCAGATAGAGCAGTTGCCTGGTAAGCCAGTCCTGCCAGTGTGCAAAGGAGACTTTCTTAAGTGGCGTGTCCAGGCAGGCCTCGGCCACGGGCCAAGTCCTTATGCCGCGCTTGGCCAAAAGGGGCCCAAGGGAGAAGTCATCCACGATGTTCTTTTCCCACACTTCGGCCACACCGTATTCCTCGAAGGCCTCACGGGAAACGGACATGGCCCCGCCCCAGGGCTGGGTGATGGCCCGGATGGGCTGGAGGCAGTGCAGGAACAGGCAGACGTTTAACATCCCCAGTGTGGGAACGGCCCCATCCAAGGGGACTATACGATGGAAACCGCTGGAGATTGATGCCTGGCCCAAGGCGATGGGCTCCACCAAAAGTCTTGCCAGGTCGGGACGGGCCACGTGGGTGGAGTCGCAGAAGATGTAGATGTCGGCCCAGTCACGCACCGTGGCCAAGCCTGCCAGCAGGCTATGGTTCTTTTGGCCGCAGGCGTCAGCGGAACCGCTCAAGAGGTGCGTGGCGTCCTCACGGCCTTCTATGAGGCCGCGGGCGACCACCGTGGCGGTGTCGGCCTCGTCGTGGGTCACCAACACATAGCGAATGTTGGGATAATCCTGGGCAAGCAGGCTTTCCAGTCCCAGACGCACGGCGGGAGAGTCCCCGGTTATGGGGATGATCATTGCCGCGCGGGGTTCTTTCGCCAGACGGACCGGCCCAGAATAGAAACGCTTGAGACCGGCGAGCACATGCCTGCGCCCGGCCCAGAAGAGAGCCATGAGCAGCGCGATTTCGCCAAGCGCTGACAGAACGAACAGTGTCTTCAATGAATTACCTCAATCCCTTAGGCTCAGTTGACCGGAGGATACCCGGCAGGCCACTCCAGCCCTCCCGGCGCGGTCTTGCCCTGCCTGGTCCGGTCAGCCTGTATGGAGAAGGAAGGGCCATCCTTGAAAAAGAAGGTCCCCGCAGCCTTGTCCCCGTTTTGGAGAGAGCCTACAAAATAATTACCGCTGCCGTGCATGGCGCGTATGTTGTTGCCATCGATCAGTCCGGCGAGGTGATAGGTGTTCCGCTCCCCGGCCTTTGTGGTTACGTAAGCCACCCCATAAAGAAACTGGCCGCGCTGCTCCATGTGGCATTCGACCTTGTTGCCGTAAAAATCGGCCACCCACAGCCCCGTGATGTCGGCCTGCGCCAGGGCGGGGCTCAGTGCCATGAAGAAGAGGGCAATGGCAAGCAGAAAGGGTCTCATTATGCTGTCTCCAAAAATCCTTATCCCCAGTGCGGGTCACTCCAGACATCAGTAGGCAAAGCTGGGATTATCGCCTAAGCGAATCCGGCCCGGATATAGAACCAATCTGTCGAAATGAATAGTACTTTCGAGCTGTTGATGCCAGGCCTCGCCAATGCTCAGGCTGTGCGGTTCTTGGTAAGTTCCTCAAGGAGTTCTTCGTGCCGTTTCACCATGACTGACATGGAAAACTCCCTCTCGGTTACGTTTCTGGCCTCACTGGCCATACGGGAGCGCAACGGCTCATCAGAAAAAAGTCTGACAAGACTCGTTGCAAGCCCTGATTCGTCCTTGGCAGGACTCAACAAGCCTGTGCGCCCCTCTTCCACCACCTCTGGTATGCCCCCCACGGCAGTTGCGGCCACTGGCACTCCGGATGCCATCCCTTCCAAGACCACGTTGGGCAGCCCCTCACGCACCGAAGACAACAGCAGCACGCTGGCCTGACGATAGAAAGGCCGTAAGTCGGAACCGCCGGGAAATACTTTTATCTGACGCGCACAGGCCAGACGGCGGGCGGAAAACTCAACCCTGCCCTTCAGGGGACCATCCCCCACCAGCCACAACTCGGCTTCCGGAACCTGGGTCCAAGCCCTATCGAAGGCTCGCAGCAGGGTAAGGTGGTCCTTGTCTTCCACAAACCTGGCCACGCAAAGCGCCACTTTGCGCACCAGACCGAAGCCGTCTGGGTCGGGAGTGAAGAAGTCGGTGTCCACCCCATTTGGGATCACTGTTACCTGAGCGTCATTTCTGCCCAGTTTCAGGAGTGCGCCCTTCAAGGCTTTCGTGTTCGTGATGTGATGATGCGCCAAACGAGCCAGGAAACGCTCGTGCTGGCGTTTAATGTTCCCCCCACCCCGACAGGTGCCTATTACTAAGGGGACTCCAGCCAGCCTGCCGAAGAGCCTCCCCCAGATGTTTGGAACGGCCGTGAGGGGCATGAGGATGTCAGGACCACTCTTTGCAAGCTCCCGTCGTAATGCGAGAATCGCAGCCGGGACAACCGTACGCTTATCGGACAGCCACCTCATGGGTATGCCGGCCTCTTGAGCCATGGGTGCGAAATCAGCCCCTGCCGAGAGCATCCAAAATTCCGGTGCGAACTTCCTCCGGTCGATGCGTCGGGCCAGCTCAAGGGCGTGGCGTTGGGATCCGCCATAAAGGAGGTCCTGTAGAATAAGAACGAGTTTTTTCGGATGTTTCATGGCGCAAAGGCCTTTCCTGTCTGCTAAGCGCAAAAAAGGAGAGCCGTCCGGAGCAGCCCGAACGGCACAAGCGCAAAAACCGTCAGCCTTACTGCCCCCACGTTATCTACGAACACTCGACCGCCCGAGGGGGAAACAACACAGGGCTAGTACCCCATCAGTCCGCAGCAGCGTGTGCACGCGGGCATGAGCCCTTTGGTGGTGAGGCTGGACCGGAATTTCCGGTAGGCATCATTGTTCCATATCTCTGTAATGGTGTTCTTTTTGACATTGCCTACCACATAGTCGTGATAGTCGCGGCATGGTGACATGTCGCCGTTGGAGTCGATTTCCACCGCCTGGTATATGGAGATGCACTGGTCGTAGCCGTAGGTGGTGGAATGGTCGGAGTAGTACTCGCGCAGGTTGTCCACACCCGTAATGTTTGGGATGATGTTCACGGCCGGAGAGTCCCAGCTTTTGGAGCGCTTGAGCACTTCCTTGAGCTGGGCGTCCAGGGTGGCATGATCCTTTATGGTCCAGTCCCCCACCCAGCCCCGGTGCAGCTTGGGTTTGAACCCGAACCGGCCTTCAAAATCCACTTCATGGGCGTCGGCCGAGGCCTCGTCGATCCACCAGGAGAGGTAGAACACGAAGAGGTCGACCTTGTCCTTGAAGGTTTCGTAGATGTCCACCAACCGGTGTGCGTTGGCCTGGGAGATGGTGGTAAGCGAAGCGGTCAAAGGCAATTTCTTTCCGGTGAGACGCTTCTGTTCGTTGATTGCGTCCAGCGAATCCATGATGTCCTGGAAATTGTTCCCGCCGCCGGCCGAGGGACGGGCGGCGTTGTGCGTATCCGGGTCCGGGCCGTCGATGGACATCTGCAAGAGAAACATCGGCGCCGCCACCAGGCGTTCGGCGGCCTTGGCGATGCCGGTGGCGTTCGTGGCGATGGAGGTGGGCATGCCGAGCACAGTGGCGTGTTCGATGATCTCCATCCAGCCCTTGTACATGGTGGGCTCGCCCCCCCAAAGGTAAACCGAGGGGAAGTGGCCGTGCGTGGCCAAATCCGCCAGGAGCAGATGGTAGCGCTCCGGGCTCACTTCGGCCTTCTTGAGTTCCTTCAAATCAGAGCAATGCAGAAATCCCTGGTCACCCCACTGGCCGCAGGTATGGCAGCGCAGGTTGCAGATATCCGTAATGCGGATGGAGACCTGCCGGATGGAACGGGCAACGCCTTCGTGCGCCTTTGGGTTCAACTGTTTGAAAAGGAACTTCTCCTTCTCAAGAGCGATGAGCCTCGAGGCGATCCACGGATGGCGGGATACCCGGGCGAAGTTTTTGAGAATGGTTCCCAGGGCGATGCTGGAGCGTTTGGACATGATACCTCTCGGGCCTGTTCTTTCACGATAGCCGTGTGTCGATATCCCACGGGTTTTTCAACCCAAGTGGGACGGTGCTCTCTACTCCCGGCCAAAACCGGAGTCAACCTTGACAGCAACGCCTCGCTGCTCCAAGTACTCGGCCATGAAAGCGCTTGTTTACCATCGTTCCATCCCGCGCTACCTGCTGTCCGCGTTCTTCAGCAAAATTCAGCGCAAACGGTTCCACCATTTGGTGACACCTCTCAAGCTGGAGGATGTTCCCTTCGTGCCGGCCCGCCCAGGCTGGGTGACGATTCGGACACGGTTGTGCGGTATTTGCGGCTCGGATCTGAATCTCCTCAAGGGGGCCGAGTCCATGCTTTTGGAACCATACGCCTCCCTGCCCATGATCATTGGCCATGAGGTTCTGGGAACCGTGGATGCCGCGCCTGCGGATTCTTCCCTGGCCAAAGGGCAGCGCGTCGTCGTGGAACCCGTTCTGGACTGCGCCTGCCGCGAACTGCCTCCATGCCGGTTCTGCGCCCAAGGCGAATACAACCTCTGTGAGAATTTCCTGGATGGCGCGCTACCGCCCAGTTCCGTACTCGGTTTCAACGCCAAGGCTTCCGGCGGCATGGCCGAAATGTGTTCCGCGCATCCATCAAAGGTGCTGCCCGTTCCGGACGGCTTAAGCGACGAGGACGCGGTGCTCGTGGATTCCATGGCCTCGGTGATGCAGCCAATCCTGGAGAACTTCCCAGAGCCCGGTTCCACAGTGGTGGTCTGGGGTGCGGGAATCCTGGGCCAGCACGCAGTGCGCTGTTTGCGGGCCATGGGATTCGAAGGGCGCCTGATAGTGATAGCCCGCCACTCCTTCCAGGCGGACATGGCCCGGGCCGGCGGCGCTGATCAGGTGCTCCGTTCTCCAGGTCGACAGGATTTGGCCAAAGCCTGCGGGGGGAGATTTATTCCCACCACCATGGGCGGCGGCAACGTGGAAGGCGGAGCGGATATGGTCTTCGACTGCGTGGCTTCCTCTGGAACGTTCCAGGAAGCCCTGCTGGCTCTGCGCTCCAGGGGCCGTTACGTGATGATCGGCACCGCCAGCCAATTGAACAAGGTTGATGTTTCAAGCCTGTGGTTTCGTCAGCTTCAAGTGACCGGTTCGGCCAGCTACGCCACCGCCACGTGGAACGGCCATCGTGTTCGTACCTACAAGGTGTGCCTCGATCTGCTGGCTTCGGGCGGCTACCCCGTGCAAGGGCTTTTGACCGGACTTTTCCGTATAGATGATTGGAAGAACGCCTTTCAGGTCTCTTTCGACAAAGCAGGGAACGGTTCAATGAAAGCCGCTTTCGATCTGCGCTGACATGCTGCCACACACACCGCGCTCCAGTTGGAACTGGACGAACACCACTTTGTCGGCGCTCTGCTGTATGGCCCTCGTTGTGCTCTTCAACGGAGAATACCTGTTCTCCGACATGGTCGGCATTCTCGATTGGCCGAAAGAACTTTTCTATTTCCACGTATTGCGCACATCGATCACGGAGTATGGCCAGCTACCGTTGTCATTTTTCACCATTCCCGATTCGATCGCGCATTTCTCCACGTTGCAGAACCTTTCCTACTGGGCCAATCCGGAAGTGGTAAGCATTTCGCCGTTTCTTCCGCTGGCGCTGGTTCTTGACACAGTGCCTTTCATCAAGGCTTATTTCCTGGGCCATTTCCTCATCGGCATCGCAGGGACGCTCCTGCTGGCCAAGCGACTTGACTTTGATCCTTTCCTGGCCGTCATTCTTTTTACTCTTCTCTTTCTCAACCCCTGGCTCACCCAACATCTGGCTATCGGGTACACCCCGGCCATCAACTGTCTGCTTTTGCCTCTTCTGACCGCCCTCTTCATGGCCAGAAGCAATGTCCCAGCACAGTTGGGGATAGCCGCACTGGTCAACGCCACTGTTTTCCTTCAGGGCGCCCTGCACATGTTCGTTTGGGCCAACCTCGCAGCATTGGCCTGCTCGTTGCTTTGCAGCCTTCACGAGCGTTCTCTCAGGCCTCTCTTTCGAGTTCTTTGGGCGCAGATTCTCACCTTCCCCCTCATCCTCGCTAAATACCACGCCGTGTCTGACGCATACGCCGATTTCGTCCGCTATCCGGGACACGGGTATGAGAGTTTCGAGGCCCTGCTTGGGCTGCTGACCGACTCCGCAAGTCCGCTGTTTGATTTCCCGGCCACCTACTCTCGCTACGGAGTAGCCTTTTATGATGGGTCACTCCTCGTGGGCTGGTGGTTTCTTTTTCTTGCTGGCCTTGCCTGCGTCGGATGGCTGCTTCCCCAGCGGAGCGACTCAACTCCGGGATTCCCCGGCTGGGTCCCCCTCGTGTGCGCGGTGCTCTTTCTCGTTCTCGGATGGGGCACTGTTTGGAGCGAAATCACTCAACTGGTTTCGGTATTATCCTCAGAAATCTATCCCTTCAGATTTCTCTGGGTGGCTTATTTATTCACTGCCGTCTTCGTGCTCGAAGGTCTGCACCGCTTAGGCCGCCTCGTACCGAAAGGGATGCTTCGGAACGTGGTTCTGGCTACCCTTTTTCTCCCAACGATGTTTTTGTTTTACGACCGCAATGGCGTCCTCGCCTCGCTCAATTCCAGTGAGGAAGACATCTTCGGAGGTTTCAGTTTCAAGGAGTACCTTACGCACCGGGTCGTCGGCTATTCCGGCGACACACTGCTTCCCGGCGTTGCCATTCCCGCAGGCCTGACCCTCATTCCTCCCGGATCCGCGGGTGATCCTGTTCACCTCCCCTGGCTCGAACCATGGAGAATTCGGGAATACACCTATCAGAATCTTCAGCCGGACATGTTTCAACCTGAAAGCTCATCCGTGTTCCTCACTGAACAGCCGGTGCGCCCAGCGGTGGTCTTGGCCAAAGACTACTCCCGGGCCAACTTGAGCGTCGCCGGGGTATGCGGTTATGGGCTTCTAGTCGCTGCCAGCCTGATCCTGACCGCTAGGAGGCGCAGGGAAAGCACAAAGCTCTGGTAAGTCCCCAATAACCTGAGGCTACATCAAATTAGTGAGAGGCCGCTCCCCTTTTAAAAGGGGGGGCGGCCTCTCACGTGAGTCTGCAACCAGTTGTTTCTCCAAGAGCCTTTGGTGTGGAACTCTTGACCGTCCTCTCCCCTAGCTGAGCGCCCTGGGCTGGTCAGCGCCGCTCATGCGGGCCACGAGTTGCCGGAGATCACCCACCTGCCGTGCCAGATCGGAAACAGCCTGCGCCGAGTGGTTCATCCCCTCAGCGGTTTCAGAAGCGATGGCATTGATCTCGTCGATGCTGCGGTTGATCTCTTCCGATGTGGCTGACTGCTGCTCTGCTGCAGTGGCGATGGACGTGATCTGATCCACCGCCTTGCCCGCGATGGCCAGTATCTCCTTGAGGGATTCACCGGCCTGGGAAGCCAGCCTGTTGGAAGATTCTATGGCCTCCACGGCCTGGGTCACACTGCGCACGTTCTTGTCCACAGTGCCTGTTATGGCTTGGATGGAACCTGTGACCTCGGTGGTGGCGCTCATGGTCCGCTCGGCCAGCTTGCGCACCTCGTCCGCCACGACAGCGAAGCCACGTCCGGCCTCCCCAGCCCTGGCGGCCTCGATGGCCGCGTTCAAAGCCAAGAGGTTGGTCTGGTCAGCGATATCCTGGATGACATTGATGATTGAGGTGATGTCCGCTGCCTGGCGCCCCAGGTCGTTTATTTCTTCAGAGAGTTCCTTGGACATGGTGTTGACCTTGCCCATGGCCTCGATGACTTTGCCCACAACCTCGGACCCGTGGTTTGATTTGGACTGGACTTCCCGGGACCCGTTGGCGGCCTCGGACGCGTGGCGGGCGACCTCCATCACCGTGGCGTTCATTTCTTCCATGGCCGTGGCTGTGGACGTGGTGCGTTCACGCTGGTTTTCCGTACCCCTGGAGGCCTGCTCGATCTGGGCGGAAAGCTGCTCCGAGGCCGCGGCAACCCTGTGCGTGAAACCATCTATCTCTTCCGCCAGTTCGAGAAGCTGCCTGTGGTTCTCCTCTACGGCCTTCTGGCCCGCCACCACGTCGGTCAGGTCGGTCCAGATGGAACACCCGCCGATCAGATGGCCATCCAGGTCGTACAGGGGCACTGCATCAACGCGAACGTGCTTTTGCGCCCCCTTCCGTGTCACCGGGTCAAGGAGCTGTGCGATCAGGGCCTTCTTTTCCGCTACGGCCCTTTGCACAACAGTTATACGAGAAGCGTCGCCGAAGATGCACTCTCCTGCCTTCTTGCCCACCCAGGACTCCGGTGACCCTCCAATCTGCATGAAATCAAGCATCTCCTGATTTACCCGGAGGACATTCCCATCCCCGTCGCAGATGACGTTGGGAGCCCGGATGGAGTCCATCACTCCTTGAATAAAGCCGATCTTCTCCTTTACAGTGGCAGCCAGACGCTTCACGGACTCGGCGGTCTCGCCCAGGGCGTCCTTGGCCTCATAGTCCATGGAGACGTTGTACTCCCCCCTGGCGATCTGTTCGGAAGCCTCTGCGATGCGCTTCACCGGGGCCATGACCACCCTGGTGATAACCAGGAAGAGGGTCAGCCCGGACGCTACCATGGCCACGAGAAGCCCTGTCAGCGAGGATTTGTAAATCACCCAGTCCAGGCCATGCAGGGTTTCCGCCCGGCTCATTCCGAAATAGATCTTCCACTTAAAGGGGTCGTAGGTTTTTAAAGCAGCCACCTTCTGTTCGCCTTTGAATTCGTAGACGAGGTATTTCTGCGTGTTTTCAGTCAGAAGTTTGCCAATTGTGGGGAGTTTCTGAACGGCATCCTGGTTTATCAAGGATGCGTCGGGATGGTAGACGAAGACTCCCTTGTCGTTGATGATGAACGGGTAGCCCTTTCCGTCCACCTTCACGGTTTTGAGGTACTCTTGTAGTTCCTTGCTGAACACATTGAGACCTGCGAAAATAGCTCCCAGGACTTTTCCGCCGTCCATTATCGGCTTGTAGTCCACAAATTTCAGCACTCCGCCGACCGTAGCCAATCCCGAGTAGGACTTTCCGGCTGCCAAAGCTTCATAGACGGGACCGTCCTTAATTGAAGTCCCGACCATGCGCTTACCTTCTTGCTCCACATTCGTGGAAATCCGCACGAAGCTGTTGCCCTCGCGCAAGAAAATCGTCGCGTCGGCATGGTATTTCTTCTTTATACCATCAACGAGAGTAAACTTGCCGTCTGTTTCCTTGCCGAAATTGGCCGGATCGACGTTGGCGTTGAGATTGTCGCAGACTGCCTCCAAGAGACTTTTGGCTGTATCATGATACAGCGCGACCGCATCGCTAACTCCATCCGCGGATGTTTCCGCCAAGGCCTGGCCCAAGGTGAGCGCCCTGCTGTAGATGTTAAAAATCGCGATTCCCGCTGAAACGAGTACCGCGAATAACACAATGCACATCACCGCTGCCTGAAGTTTTGTCTGGATTTTGACCTTAGCGAACATGAGGAGCCTCCTCTCAACCATCAAACAAACGCGCCCCGGCGAACTCCTCCTCAGCAATGGTGATTTTATTGTATAAAATCCGAAATCAGAAGGCAAACTAATTTATATAAGATAGTTTACCAGAAAAGTCGCCTAGAAAATTTGTCAGACTTGCAAGTCTAGGCAAATCCGGTCCGGCTATCGCCTTCAGCAGTCTGTACCGGTGCTCCTTCAGGCAACAAAGAACCCCGCCGGGGCGGGGTTCTTTGTTGATCAGCAGGCCCTCTCCTGTCGCGGGAAAGCCGGAAGAGGGGGGAAAATAACCAGATCGCCTACGGATAGCAGGTCGCGGTCTGGTCGGTGTAGTAGCCGGCCTCGGGGTCGTTCAGCCCCCGGCCGTTGGGATCGAATATCTTGTGATTTGCCCTGCCCATCTTCTGCATGCGGAACTGCCAGGCGGTCTTCAGGCAGCCGAGCCCGTAAACACAGCTGCGCTTGAAGTTGATGGAACTGGCCTCTTCAAAATATTTGGTCGGGCAACTTACCTCGCCTATCTTAAAACCGAAATACAGCGCCTGGGCAAGCATCTGGTTGTCGAACACGAAGTCGTCGGAGTTCTCCCACAAAGGCAGCTTTTCCAGAACCTCACGGGTGAATGCCCGATAGCCAGTGTGGTACTCCGAAAGCTTGGCTCCCATGAGCAGGTTCTGCGACAGCGTCAGGAAACGATTGGAGACATACTTGTAACCCGGCATGCCGCCTTGAAGCGCTGTGCCGCCCAAAATGCGGGAAGCGATCACCACATCATAGAGTCCGGACGTGGCCAGATTGGCTATGGCCGGGATAATAAGCGGCGTGTACTGATAGTCGGGGTGGACCATGATGGCCACGTCAGCGCCCATCTTGAGGGCCTCGGCATAGCAGGTTTTCTGATTGCGCCCATACCCCCAGTTACGCTCATGCAGGAAGCACTTGATTCCGAGCTTGCGGGCATGTTCTATGGTGTTGTCACGGCTGGCGTCGTCCACCAGGATGACATCATCGACGATATCGCGAGGCACCTCGGCGAGGGTGCGTTCGAGTGTGGCGGCGGCGTTGTAGGCCGGCATGACCACCACCACTTTCTTGCCGTTCATCATCGGGGAATTCCTCCAGAGTAGATCGATCTGGCTTAGAGATCGGGAACGCGGGATTAATCCCCAAACCCGGGGGCATGTCAAGCCCCAATGAGCTTACCCTTGTTTTCGTCCACGTTTGCGGGTACTGGGTGCAAGCCCAACCCATGAGTACATCCACTCCCCCCCCCGCACGCGCGTGGCAAGACCCCGTTTTATGGGCCACCCTAGCCCTCGGAGCCTTCCTGATCTTTTTCAACCTCGGCGCCCGCCCCTTGTGGCAGGACGAGGCGGAGACAGCGAATCTTGCCCGCAACGTCATAAAGACAGGGACCCCCTACGTCACCGACGGAGTGAATCTCATCTCCCAAGAGGAGCGCCGTGAGTTTGATGCGGACATGGTCTGGCGCTGGTCCCCATGGATGCAGATCTACATGTCCGCCGCTGGGCAACTGGTGGACCCTCAGTCCACATTCTGGGCCAGGTTTTTCTTCGCAGTTACCGGCCTGGCCTGCATCGCGGGGACGTACGCCCTGGTTCTCAGCCGTTTCGGGGACAAAACCTGGGCGCGACTTTCCGCAGCACTTCTCACCCTGCATGTCCCCTTTCTTTTGTATGCCCGGCAAGGTCGGTACTACTCAGCGGGCGGCCTCATACTCCTGATCATTTTCTGGGGTTTCCTGGGGGACTGGAAGCGCCGCTGGCCTCCGCTTCTCGCAATCGGTATCGGGTTTGGGCTCCTTTTTCACGCCAACTATCTGCTTCTTCTCTCCCTTGCCCCGCCCCTGCTCATCGCCGCCCTGCTGCTCTATCGCCAGGAGCTGACGCTGACGCGCATCGCGCTCGTCATTGCATCAGCCTCGGCCCTGGTTGTTCCGGGGATCTTCCTTTACCGTCTGGGCCGCCAATCCACCCTTTTCAATATCATGCTCGTGCCCGAGAACATCATGCTCTACTTCTCGGACTGGGTGATGTTCATGATTCCCTTGCCCGTGCTTGCGGCACTGGCTTGGCGTTGGCGCGGATTCTTTTTTGGCAGGGGAGGACCGCAGGACCCAAGGGAACGATTCTGCCTTTTCATGGTCCTTGTCATGATGGGTAGTTTCCTCATTCTGTCCCTCTTCCCCCAACGGTTTCACCGCTATATCGTTCACTTTTATCCGGCCTGTTCCATGCTGCTGGCTTGGGCAGGTATTTTACTCTGGCGCTTCTCAAGACCTTCCGGAGCGCTGTTTCTCATCCTTGTCGGGCTCACCAACTGGCTGCACCTCATCCCCATGGAACGCTTGGCCATCGTGAACAGACCCTGGCAGAACGACTTCAGGATGCTCACGTCGGTGAACATCCCTCTTAAGCTTCATCTGACTGAAATCCTCTGCGGCTATCCGGATGTTAACACGAGCTTGATCACCTTCTTTAAAGAGCACGCAAAACCCGGGCAGACTATCCTTGCCGAATACGGAGACATGCCCCTGCAGTTTCACACTCCATTTCGAGTCATCGGTGGACTGCAAGGGCCCATCGCCCCGGACGAAAAACCGGATTGGGTGAGCATGCGCCGGGACGTGCGGGTGAACCGAGACGGATTCCTTTTTGCCCCCAGAGAATTCATCATCGCCCACCTGGATCTAGCCCGCGACTACGAGCGGATCGATCTGGACATGCCTGACGAGACTTTTGGCAACCGCGCTGGCCCTCAGTTCCATTCCTTCGTACCGGCCGGGCCGCCCCAAAGCCCCCTGGTCATATACAAGCGAAAGGAGCCCGTCAGTGCGGATTAACCTGACCCCGTTGGTGAAGCTTGGGCTGCTCTTCTGCTTGGGTCTCACGTTCTACAAGGGATTCATGAAATTGCCGGAAGTCTATCCGGTACTCGACCCGGGGCGTTTCTTCAGGGGGCTCATAAACGACGGCGAGAACTCCCTGATAATGAAAGAACGCCATTTTGACTTCAATTACCAGACCGGCAAGGCTTTGGAATTGCGTCAGCTCGAGATGCAGTCGCGGGGCGAGTCGCCCCCCTCAGATGCGCTTGTCACGCAGGACCGGGTGACGCGGGCCATCCGCAAGACCCAGGCCAAAGACATGCGCAACGCCGACTATATCCTCTTGGCTGAAGAGAAGCTTGCCCGCGCCAGGCGTCTCCAAGCAGAGGGATGGGCCATGGGCTGGACAGTATGCGATCCGCTCGCACCCGGCGGAGCTCACAAGTGAGAAATCTCCTCTTCGGAGCCCTGGCCATTTTGGCCCTGGCCATTGGCGGTTTCGCCTTCTTCAACGGATTCATCTATCCGCCTTCGGGCCTTCACCAATTCACTCAGGAAGACTACGCGAAGGCGTGGGAGGCTGTTTCCAAAGGTTACTGTTCTTCGACTGACCTTACGTATTCGCGCCCGGACTTCATAAAATTCCGCAAACCGGACGCAGGCAGCGAAGCCTACGTCTGGGGAGTGGCCCGCTGCCACACTCAGGACGGCCGGGAACGCCTGGCCTGGATATATCTGGAGTGGTCCACCAAACGCCATGTGTGGACACGCAGCTATACCCTCGTGCTGGCCGATGACGATGACGAGGTCTATTATACGCCGGCCTTCCCCGGACAGTTCCGCAGAGCCTGGACAGCATTGTCCAAGATAATGAAAGAGAACGCCCGGCATGTCCGGGAATTCCTGAACGCTAAGGACCATTGAGGGCCGAAGGGTTGCAGGGGGAGTGTATTTGAGGTAGAGCCCCCTTCCTAAAATGGCGCATACGCGCTCGTCTTGCCCCTCCGGCAAATCCACTCGCAAGGAACATCTGCCGATGAAATTGCATGAACGCTGCCAGAAAGTTTCCGGCATCACCCGCAACCTCCGGGATGCGGGCATCTACCCTTACTTCCGCCCCATCAGCCGTTCCTGGGGGACGGAGGTCGAGGTTGCCGGCAAACGCCTGGTGATGATCGGCTCCAACGACTACCTGGGATTGGCCCATGACGCCCGCGTCAAGGAAGCCGCCGCCCAGGCGATATACCGTATGGGCACGGGACCAGGCGGCTCCCGTTTCCTTTCCGGCAACATGGTTCTCCACCAGACCCTTGAGGAACGCCTGGCCGCTTTCGTCGGCAAGAAACGCGCCGTGCTGCACGTCACTGGTTTTTCCACCAACCTTGGAGCGCTTGGCTGCCTGCTTACGCCCAAGGACTATGTACTCTGCGACCGTGAGAACCATGCTTCCATCTTCGCCGGAGTTGGCGGCACGAAGAAGATGGGCACCTTCGCCCACAACGACGCTGCTTCCGCGGCCCGGAAGATCGCCTCGGAGATGGGAAAGCCCGACTTTGACGGGCAGGTGCTGCTCATCACCGAGGGCATCTTCTCCATGTCTGGCGACGTGGCGGTCATGGATGAACTGGCGGCCCTCAAAAAGCAGTTTCCCGACCTTCTCATCTATTTGGACGACGCCCACGGGCTTGGCGTGCTCGGCCCCAATGGCCGAGGCACGGCCCAACATTTCGGTGTGATCAAAGAAGCCGATTTCATCATGGGCACGTTCTCCAAGGCTTTCGCTTCAATCGGGGGTTTCATCGCCTCGGATGAAGTGGACGTTCTTGAGTACATTCAGCATCAGTCCCGCACCCAAATATTCTCCGCGGCCCTGCCCGCCGCGAGCACCATGGCGGCGCTCACCTGCATCGACATCCTGGAGGCCGAGCCCGAGCGCGTGGAACGCTTGCACGCAATCACGGCCCGTATGCGCGCTGCATACAGGGAGATTGGCCTTCGCATCACGGAGTCGCCTTCCCCCATCATCCCCATTACCATCGGGGCTGACGAGAAGGCCTTCATGTTCGCCCAGGAGCTTTTCGAACGGGGCATCTTCGCCCTTCCGGCCATTTACCCCGCCGTGCCCAGAGGCCAAGCGCTTATCCGCACCGCCTGCATGTCGACACAGCAGGACCGGCAGCTCGACTTTGTGCTTGAGGTCATGGACGAAATGGCCAGAAAGTACCGCATACGCGTGCAGGACCAGGACGAGGACGCCTCGGGCGATATGGACGGCGCCACAGAGTCCACCATCGCTGGCGCCCGTTCCAGCCAATCCATCTTGTAACCACTGCATGCTTCAGGTAGTCTAGAACAGAGCCGGGCGATACGCCCCCTCAAATACATCATGGCCAACAAATCACTGCAAACCCTCAGAGATGCGGGATTCCTTCCACCTGAGCGCGGGACGAAAATGCTCCGCTTCGGCGACCTTGTGCGCATCAGCTTCCGCGAGGTGCTGCGCAAGAGACGCCGTTATATTGGCGTAATGGCCGCCATCGCCCTTGGAACCGCCGGGTTGATCACCATCGTCACCATGGGCCGCGACCTCAAGGCCAACTTCAACAACGACCTGGACCTCCTGGGCGGCGCCACCATCATCGCTGCCCACTTCGACCCCCAGATGTACGACAGGCAGGAATGGTTCCGCACGCGAACCATCGAGGCCGTGGAAAAAATCCCGGGGGTGAAGGAAGTCACCAGAAGCAGACTCCGCTCTGGGGCCACCACGACCTACCAGGACAAGGTCTACGGCTTCAACCTGGTGGGAGTGGACAAGAACTACTGGTCTCTCTTCTCGTTTACTCCGAGCGTCGGCAGGCTCTTCACCGAAGCGGACATTACAGAAGGGCGCAAGGTGTGCGTACTCGGCCAGGATTTGGCTAAAACCATCTTCGGCTCGCCTGAGGCGGCCATTGGGCACATCCTGAGCCTGGACAACAACCTCTACGAGGTTGTCGGCATCATCGGGGGTGTCAGGGCAGCGGACAAGACTCTCATGGCCTTTCTGCCCATCAGCACCGCCCAGGCCCGCATACCGAACATCTCTGAGATATCGAGCCTCTATATCCGTTGCAACACCTGGGACGACGTTGCTCCTGTGGCGGCTGTCCTGGGAGACGTCATCAAGTCCAACCAGACCGACAAAGGACTACGCATCCAGGTAGGCTGGGAACCGCTCAAGCAGGTACAGCGTATGTTCTGGTGGGTGAGCCTCTTCATCTACGCCTCCATTGCCGCAACCCTGGTGCTGGGCGGCTTCGGCATCTGGAACATCATGATGGCCTCGGTCACCGCGCGCACCCGCGAGATCGGCCTGAAAAAAGCCATGGGCGCGGAAGACTCCGATATCCTATGGCAATTCCTCTTCGAAGCCCTGTGCGTCACCTTTGCCTCCGCCCTGCTGGGAGTGCTTTTAGGCCGGGCGGGCATCGAGTACATGAGCCGCATGATCGGTTCCAGCCCGCCGGAAGGCCTTTTCCTCCTCTGCCTCATGGCAGGCATGGGTTTCGCGGCCATTCTGGGCGTTGGTTCAGGGCTATACCCATCCATCCGGGCCAGCCGGATGCAAGTCGTGGATGCCATGCGCTATGAATAACGACGAACTCGTCATAGATATCCAGCACCTGACCAAGGTCTACAACTCCGGTTCGGAAAAGATTCCCGTGCTCAAGGACATAAACCTTGAAGTCCGCCGGGGAGAGATGGTGGCCATCATGGGGCCGTCCGGTTCAGGCAAGTCCACCCTTCTTTTTATCCTTGGGATATTTCAGCCGGCCACCAGCGGCCTCTACAAGGTGGCCGGAGTGGATGTGCTCACCCTGGACAGGGACGCCCAGGCGATCTTCCGGCGCGAAAAAATGGGGTTTGTTTTCCAGAGCTGTGACCTGCTCGAGAATTCAACTGTCTATGAAAACCTGGAATTGCCCCTTATCTACACCGGGGTCAAACGCCGGGAACGCTCCGACAAGATCATGGAAGCCCTGCACCGGGTCAACCTGGAACACCGGGTGCGCCAGCCCTCCAACCGCTTGTCCGGAGGCGAACGCCAGCGAGTGTCCATCGCGAGGGCCTTGGTCAATGAACCCGAGTTCATACTGGCTGACGAACCCACCGGACAGCTTGACCAGGCCAACTCCGAGAGGGTCATGGACTATTTCGTCAAGATAACCGAGGAGGCCAAGGTAGCCATGGTCATCGTTACCCACGACGCCTCCACGGCCGCACGTTGTTCACGTAGAAGCCTTCTTTCCGAAGGAATGCTCAAGCCCTATTAGCCCTGGAGAGACAAGATGCAACGCATTGCTGGTATGAAAAGCGTCCGCGCCGTAGCCGTTCTCATCTGTCTCGCCCTGGCCTGGGCCTGCCCAGCAGCGGCCCAGCAGAAAGCAGCGGCCAAGGCAAAGACTCCCGAGTCAAAGCCCGTGCAGTCCGAAACGCTTCCCTCCAAGCCTGAGGCCAAGCCCGCCAGCGACATGCCTCCTCCGCCAGATGGATCAAGGCCGATGTCCACCACTGTCAAGGAACCCGCGGACTTCAATGAGTGCGTACGCGTGGCCCTGGTGCAGTCTCCGATGCTGGTGAAATCCGCTCTGGAAATCGAATCCAAGCGTCTTGATGTCCAAGACGCCTGGGGTACTTTCCTTCCTACCGTGAGCATCAACAGCACATACTGGTTTAGGATGCCCCAGCGGACCGACGGCACAACAGACAAGCCCTATTCCATCAGCTTTTCCACCACCCAATGGAACCCGCTTTTGTCCGGCTTCGACGTGAAAGCTAAGAATCAAATGGCAAACATTGCCGTTCTTGGTCACCTCAAGATCATCAGCGAGGGGCTCAAGCGTTTGGCCACGGATTTCATCCAGCTGGCAGCGATTCAGGAGCAGAAGGAAGTTGTACGCCAGAAGCAGGAACTGGCCAAAATGAACCTGGACTTCTTCAAGACCAGGCTCGGAATGGGTCAAGCGACCCAGCTGGACGTACGCATCGCCGAGACCAAGATCCAGATGGCCAAGGCCGAAGAGGACAAGGTCAATTCCATGCGTGCCATGATCTTGGACGACGTGAAATTCATCCTGGGCATTCCCTTCACCCACAAATTAAATCTGGATGTGGCTGCGGCCAAGAAGCAAATCCTGGGCAAGTTCGGTGTCGCGGACGTCACCGATGAAAAGGTCCGCGCCAACTCGTTTGATCTGCGTATTCAGGAATATGAAAAAAACTTACAGAGGATGAACATTGGCCTTTCCTATGTAAAACTGCTGCCTACATTCGGATTCACCTTCCAGACCGTCGACTCTCTCAATAGTAGCAACAACACATATAAGTCCGATGGGTTTCCCTTCTACCCGGGCATCAACATCAGCATTCCCCTGGACTATTGGGCCAAAGGCCGCGAGATATCCCGCCAGTACAAAAAACTCGATCAAGCCCAGGCCGGTGGCAGGGCCAAGGAATTCGAGCTCATGGTTTCGGTGCAGAAGGCCATGTCCGAATATCAGTCTACCTCGGCGGACCTGTCTCTGGCCACCTCCCAGATGGATTTGAACAAGCTGATGGACGAGCAGACGGAATACCGCCACAAGACAGGTCAGGCCGAATTCGACAAGTTCGTGACCGACCGCTTCACTTACTATGATTCCAGACAAAAGATGCTTCTGGAACAGGCCAAGCGCGACACGGCCCTTCTCACCCTCAAGCATCTTTCCGGCGACCTCCAAAGCCAGTATGTCGATGTCGCCGCATGGGAGAAATAAAGGATGACGCTCCGCACCCTTTGTACCGCTTTGACTATAGTCTTGTACGCTTCCGGGGCCTTCGCCCAGAACCAGCAAGCCACACCACAGACTCCCAAGGCCGACCCCTCGCCATTGGCCCAGGAGATCATTTTCTCCGGCAAGCTCTACAGCCCCCTGAAGCTCACTGTTGTATTGCCGTATACCTCGCAGATCATGAATATGCCTGTGAGCATCGGCCAGAAGGTGAAAAAAGACGAGGTGCTCGCCACCTACGAAATTCCGCTTGAAACGCGTATGTCTGAGAAGCGTTCCTTGTCGCTTGCCTCGGTCAAGGATCTGGAACATCAGTTGGCCACAGCCGGCAAGGATATCGACAAGCTCAGGGTCAAGCGCAAGGAGCTGGAGGTCATGGAGAAGCAAAACATGGCCACCTCCCAGGCTCTTGCACAGAATGCCCAGGATATAGAGGTGAACGAAAAGCAGCGCGTTGCTCTTCAGGAAAAGCTTGCCATTGAAAAGGAGCAGGCCCAGCAGAGGCTGGAGCTGGCCCGCGAACGTTTCGGTCCCAAGGCCAATTTCGGTACCCTGCCCAACGAAGGCATCGTTAAAGCTCCGGTGGACGGTTACATCCTGTGGATCAACCCCGAGCTTCGTAAGGGCGTCAAACTCGCCCGTGATACCGAACTCTTCCAGGTGGGCGTTCTGGACCCCATATTGATCCGTGCCCAGGTCCATGAGATCGAAGCCTTGCGCTTAAAACTCGGCGACCAGGCCAAAGTGGTGTTCGACTCAATTCAAGGCAAGGAATTTGCGGCCACGGTAAGCCGCATTCCCTGGGCCCCCCTGCCCACAGCTCTCCAGCAGCCATCCTACTACGAAATCGAGCTCACCCTGCCCAATGCCGATTACGCCCTCAAGGAGGGTCTCAAGGCGCAGGTAAGCATTATCCCCAAGAAATAGCATGGTCATGCGCATCATTCCCGTGTCCTCCCAAAAGGACATGGAAGACTTCATTCATCTTCCGTTCGCAATTTATGAGGGGGACCCGCATTGGGTCCCCCCCGTCCTTTCCCATCTGCGTTCTTTTTTGGATCCCAAGACCGGCCCCTTTTACGAAGTAGGGGAAGTGCAGCTGTTTCTGGCCAAGCTCGGGGATCGGACTGTTGGACGCATCAGCGCGCATCTCAACTTTGCTTACGAGAAATATCACGATACAAACACCGGTTTCTTCGGGTTCTTCGAATGCTTCGACGATCAAGAAACAGCCAACGCCTTATTCCAAACCGCTGCGGACTGGGTGCGGGCAAAAGGCAAAACCAAGCTGCACGGCCCACTGTCCTTTGGCATCTACGACGAAGTCGGGCTTTTGATCGACGGCTACCACCAGCGCCCGGTGATGTTCCACAGCTACAATCACCCCTACTACGAGAAACTTGTCGAAGGGTGGGGCTTTCAAAAGGTCTTCGACTGGTTCGGATACATCATCGACAAGCTTCCCATGCCCCTGGAAGAGCTCATAAAGCGTCGTGACGACATCATGAACGCGGCCGGCCTGACCATCACCCAGGGCAAGACCAGCGAATTCATCAAGCGCGGCCCTGAGGTCCTGGAGATGTTCAACACGCTCTGGGACAAGAACTGGGGACATGTCCCCCTGACAGAGCGTCAGTTCAACGACATTTTCCTGCAGCTAAAACCCATCCTTCGCCCCGAACTGGTGAGCTTCGTGGAGGAGAACGGCGAGATTCTGGCTTTCAGCATCGTCGCCCCGGACATCAACCACACCCTCCACAAGACCCGCGGCAAGCTCAACTGGTGGGGAATGCTCCGCTTGCTCTACGATTGCCGGATAGCTCCGCTCAAAGCCTCCAGGGCCATCATCATCGGCGTTAAAAAATCACATCAGTGGAGAAAGCTGCACTACGCCCTCATCATGAACATCATGATCACCCTGATCCGCTGGAAAGATGCTGGGGTATGGTGCGACTGCTCGCTCATTCCAGAAACTTTGATCAAGTGGAACAAGACGTTGCAGATGTTCGGAGGCAGGAAGTGGCGGACCTTCAGGCTCTA
Source organism: Desulfovibrio sp. (assembly GCA_016208105.1). Lineage (NCBI taxonomy): Bacteria > Pseudomonadati > Thermodesulfobacteriota > Desulfovibrionia > Desulfovibrionales > Desulfovibrionaceae > Desulfovibrio > Desulfovibrio sp. The sequence continues at coordinate 28,660 of JACQYS010000031.1, read as the reverse complement.
TGACCGGGAAATCTGAGGCCACAAAGCCTCGGCAGGACGATTTTGGCCGCATCTCTCCAATACCTGCCGTTCCCGCATCCCCGACCGTACTGTTTGACCTGCTGATTGCCTTGGCAGCCAGCGCAGCGGTTTTCGCTTTTGCTCACTGGAAGTCACTTGCCAGTCCCTTTGTCATAAACGACGACTTGCGCCAGCAGGTTTTCTGGATGCAGCGCTGGCTCGACCCAGCGCTTTACCCGTCAGACATTCTCAATGCGTATGCCGAAGCCTACGTCCCCTGGGGGATAAAGTTCCTGTATTGGTGCGGGTCTTGGTTTGTGAACCCGCTCCAGTTCTCGAAAGCGATCACCGGTGTTCTCTACTGCGGACAATGCCTGCTCATGATGTCGCTGGGCCGCAAGCTCGGGGACCGTCAGACCGGATGGGCCATGCTTTGTGCGGCCTGGCTCATGCCCTTTTTCCTGGACAACATCTCGGGGGGACTTTCACGGGCGTTTGCCAGTCCATTGCTGGCCGCCTTCGCTCTGGCCTGGTTGTCTGGAAGAGGAGCCTTTCTCGGTTTGACGCTCTTTGCTCAGGCTCTTTTCATACCCTATATTTTCCTCCCCTGCTCTCTGGCCTTGCTTGCTCAAAGAGGGCTGGCAGCAGTGCGAGGACTTCCCGGAGTCTGGCTGAACAGCTGGCGGCCGTGGTCTGTACTCGGCGCGGCAGGATTGGCCGTTGGCTCGTTCTCCCTGGTTTACTCTATGAAAGGTTTCGGGCCTCTAGTCTCATTGGCCCAGGCCGCGGGAAGGCCTGAGTTTGGCACTCAGGGGCGTCTCGATTTGGTTCCACTGCCCAATCCGTTTCTGGATTTTGTCTACTTTCCTTTTGAAGGCATTGGCCTTTTCAAAGAACTCGGCCTCATACCCGGCATTGTCAGCCTGTGCCTGCTGGCCTGGCCCCTTCAAAAAGGAGCCAGGTCCGTGGACTGGCGAGGTTTGGCCCACCGGATAAAGCCGCTGGCCCCTCTTGGAGCTGCTTTTCTGCTGTTCTACATAACCGCTCGAGCCATGGCCTTCACCCTGTTCGTACCCGACCGCTACGTGCAGTACCCAATGAACCTTCTCTATTCCCTGCTGCTCTCATCATGTTTGCTGGCCGCATGGAGGCTCTTGGGGAAAAAACGTTCAGCCGCGATGTTCCTGCTGGCAGCCATGGCAGTTTGTGGAGCCGTCAGGCTGTCCGGAGTAGCCTTGTACGACCTTCGAGCGAATCAGGCCCTCTATGAGGCTGTGGAAGCCTCCACTCCAAAAGACTCCATGTTGGCCGGACACCCTGACCTCATGGACAACGTGCTCACCTTCTCCAAGCGAAACGTCCTGGTAAGCACCGAGCTGGCCCAGCCCTGGAGCGTTGGGTATTGGGAAAAGATCCGCCCCCGCCTGGAAGGTCTGTTCGACGCCTACTACTGCGAAGATCCTGAGGTGATTCTCCGTTTCGCCCAACATTTCGGTGTGGATTTCCTGGTGGTGGACGAAGCGCATTTCACCCGCGAGTTTCTCTCTCGCAGCCCATTCTTCGAGCCCTTTGGCCAGGCCATTAAAAGCATGACCCAGAATCGTACTCGCTTTGCTGTTCTGGATGAAACGCGTTTCGCGCGCATCCCCCTTCGCCCCGGAGCCTTTCTTCTCGACCTGCGTGCCCTGCGCCATGCCCGATCTTCACAGGGTTGATGCCCGGGCCTCTGTGGTGTAGTCCCCTTGGCACACATGCGCGAACAATCCCTGTCGATCATCATTCCCATGTACAACGAGGCGGACAACGTCCATCCGTTGCACCAGAAGCTTTCCGAGTCGCTCACTTCCCTGGGGCAGCCCTACGAAATCATCATCGTGGACGACGGTTCCACTGACGAAACGAGAGCCAAGCTCAAGGAAGTGGCTCAGACCGACCCGAAGGTGAAGGTCATCCACCTGCGCCGCAATTTCGGGCAGACAGCGGCAATGATGGCCGGTATCGACGCGGCCGCTGGCGACATCCTCATCCCCATGGACGGCGATCTCCAAAACGACCCGGCCGACATCCCGAAGCTCCTGGCCACTCTTGCCGAAGGCTACGACGTGGTCTCTGGCTGGCGTAAAGACCGCCAGGATCATCCCCTCAAGCGCAATCTTCCCAGCCGCATGGCCAACTTCCTCATCTCGGCGATATCCGGAGTGCATCTGCACGACTACGGCTGTTCGCTCAAGGCCTACCGCAAGGAGATCATCAAGGGAGTGAAGCTCTACGGGGAAATGCACCGCTTCGTGCCCATCTACGCAGCCTGGCAGGGAGCCAAGGTCACGGAAGTGGGCGTCATCCACCATCCGCGCGTGCACGGGGAGTCCAAGTACGGCTTCGACCGCACGATAAAGGTCATTCTGGACCTCATGGTGGTGAAATTTCTGGACAAGTACGCCCAGAAGCCAATGTATCTCTTCGGCGGATTCGGGCTTATCGCGCTGCTGGTGGCCTTCGTGTTCTTTCTTCTCATGCTCTATCTGAAATTCTTCGAAGCCAAGAGCTTCATTGAGACTCCCCTGCCTCTTACCGTGGTCCTTTTTTTCCTCATGGGTTTCATGTCCATTTTCATGGGACTCATCGCGGAAATACTCATGCGCACCTACCACGAATCACAGGACAAACCCACCTACATCGTGGACCGGACCAGAAACTGCGACTGCGGGGATTGATCCCCCATGTGCGGCATATGCGGTTTCGCCGGGCCCGGGGACGAGGCCGTCATAAGGGCCATGAACGCACGTATGGCGCATCGCGGACCGGACGGGGAAGGAATCTACCACTTCGCCAGGCACGGCCTGTATTTCGGCCACCTGCGGTTGGCCATCGTGGATCTGGCATCCGGCGCCCAGCCCATGTCCACCACGGACTCAAAGCTCACAGTCACCTTCAACGGCGAGATCTACAACCACCAGGAGCTTCGCCGCGAGCTTGAAGCCAAAGGGCACCGCTTCCAGACCAGCCACTGCGATACGGAAGTGCTGCTGCACGGATACCGGGAATGGGGAGCCCGGTTGCCCGGGAAGCTGAACGGCATGTGGTCCTTCGCGATCCACGACTCCGAACGGGGGGAGCTCTTTCTCTCTCGGGACAGATTCGGCAAGAAACCTCTCTACTACCATCTGCGCCCCGGATTTTTCGCCTTCGCTTCGGAGCTGACCTCCCTGTTGGAACACCCTGAGGTCCCGGACTCGCTGGACCTGTCAGCTCTGCGCAAATACTTCGCCTACGCCTTCATTCCCGCTCCCAACAGCCTCTACGCGAATGTGAATAAGCTTCCCGGCGGCTGGAACCTGCTGGTGCGCCTGGAAGACTTTTCTTCCAAGAAAGAGCGGTACTGGTCGTACAGGGTGGACCCCTTCGAAACGCTCCCCAAAAATCCTGAAGCCGAGTGGGGCGAACAACTCCGCGAGCTTTTGGATCGGGCAGTGAAACGCCGCCTCATGAGCGACGTCCCTCTGGGTGTGTTTCTCTCCGGAGGAATCGACTCCTCGGCCGTCACGGCTTTGGCTGCGCGCCACGTGAACAATTTGCGAACCTTCTCCGTGGGCTTCACGGAAGCCAGCTTCGATGAATCCGCATACAGCATCCGGGCGGCAACGCTTTTTCATACGCTCCACCACCAAGATACGCTGAGCCTGGACAAGGCCTTGGACATTCTGCCCGAACTCCTTGCCCGTTTGGACGAGCCCATGGGCGACAGCTCACTCCTGCCTACCTACCTGCTCTGCCGCGAGACCAGGAAACACATCACTGTGGCCCTGGGCGGAGACGGAGCGGATGAGCTGTTCGCCGGGTACGATCCTTTCAAGGCCTTGGCCACGGCCGAGCGCTACTCCAGCCTCTGCCCCAAGCCCGTACACAAAGCCTTGCGTCTCTTGGCCTCACGCCTTCCCGTAGGGCACTCCAACATGCACCTGTCCTTCAAGGTGAACCGGTTCCTCACGGGGCTCTCCTATAAAATGCCCTTGTGGAACCCCGTCTGGCTCGGCGCTCTGGAACCGAAAATGCTCGAGGAGCTCTTCTCGTCCCCTTGCGACCCGGAAGACATATACTCCGAAGCCATCGAAGCATGGGAGAACGCTCCCTCCACCAGCATAGTGGACAAGACCCTGGAGTTCTACGCCAAGCTCTATCTCCAGGATGGAATCCTCATGAAGGTCGACAGGGCCAGCATGCTCAACTCCCTTGAAGTGCGCGCGCCCTTCCTGGACATCGAGCTGGTGGACCTGGCCAGACGCATTCCTCATGGCTACAAATTCCGTAACGGCCAAGGCAAATATATCCTGAAGAAAGCCCTGGAGCCACTGCTCCCGGCGGATATCCTTCACCGCAAGAAAAAAGGATTCGGTGCACCCGTGGGCTTGTGGTTCCACCAGGGCAAGTTGCAGGCATCCGGCGAGCCGCTCCCCAGTGCCCTCAATTGCGATTTCGTGCGAAAGATGGAACGCGAACACCGCCAAGGCCTGGCCGACCACCGCCTGCTGTTGTGGAATCTCTGGGTGCTTGGGCGCCACAAGGGGCGCAGGACGCAATGATACTCTGGTCCAATCTGGAATACGTCACCCTGCGTATCATACGCCGTTTCCTGTTCAACGGGGACGTGCTGGACCGCCTGGGAACATTCATCCCCTATTGGCGGGTGAACCAGGGGCGCCTGGACCCGGAGCCCATCGTCACAGCCTATCAGCAGCTTGCCAGACAGGCCGGTATCAACCTCCATGACAGGCGGGTAGTGGAACTGGGGTGCGGCGCAACCAACGGCACCGGCTACGAGTGGACCGCCCGCTTCGGCGGCCACTGGACTGGGGTGGAACCCTTCGCCCTCTTCGACCAGGACCTGGACGCGACTCTTTTCGCCAATGTCCGCATGAGCCAACCACGTGCTTCACGCGAAAATACAAGCCGCATGCGTGACCTGGCCGGGCTGGAATCGTCCAGCGCCGACATTATCGTTTCCAACTCCGTACTGGAACATGTGCGCGATCCTCTGGCCCTTTTCGAGCAATGCAGCAGGGTGCTGGTTCCGGGAGGACTGATGCTCCACCAGGTGGATTATCGCGACCACTTCTTCAAATACCCCTTCCACTTCCTCACTTTTTCCAAGGCGCTTTGGGACAATCTTCTCGATCCCGGCGATCTTCCCCGCTACCGGCTGGATGAGCATCTCGCGGCTCTCCGCGTCAGCGGATTTGACTGCGAGGTGCTCAAGCGGGAAACTGACTTTGCGGCTCTGTCAGCCGTTGTGCCCTTCTTGGCCCCCGAATTTTCGACGCGCGACCGGGACATGCTCTCAACCACCACTGCTGCCCTGGCCTGCAGGAAAGCCCTCTGATGCGCATCCTGTGCATAAATTACGAGTATCCTCCGCTTGGAGGCGGAGCGGGCAACGCCACGGCTCACATCGCCAAGGAGATGGCCCTTCAGGGCGCGGACGTGCAGGTGGTGACCTCGGCCTTCAAGGGCTTTGCCAAATGGGAACAGGCCGATGGCTTCAGCATCCGCAGAATCCCGACCATTAGGCGTAACGAAGAGAAATGCGCAGCCTGGGAAATGGCCATTTTCATGGCCAGCGCCTGCCTGTTCGCCCCCATGCTGGCACGGACATTCAAGCCGGATGCGGTCATCGCCTTCTTCGGCATTCCATCCGGCCCATCGGCCTGGCTGTGCAAGGCCATCCACGGCATTCCCTACGTGGTGTCCCTGCGCGGGGGCGATGTGCCTGGCTTCCAACCCTACGACTTGGCCCGGATGCATACTCTCACAGGCCCCCTCATCCGTTTTTTATGGAAACAAGCCGTAGCCGTGGTGCCAAACAGCGCAGGCCTTGCCGCGCTGGCCAAGTCTTTCGAACCGAAGCTTAACTATCCCGTCATTCCAAACGGTGCTGACACTCTCCTTTTTTCTCCTCGAGATACTGACCGCAAACCCGGCCCGGTCCGGCTGTTCTGCCACGGGCGGGTGGTGTACCAGAAGGGCCTGGACGTGCTGCTCGCCGCCCTCGGGCTACTCGCACCTCACTTGTCCTGGGAGTTGCACATCGCCGGGGATGGCCCCCAGAGGCCTGAACTCGAAAAACAGGCAATGAATCTTGGAATTGGCGACAGAGTTATCTTCGAAGGCTGGATGCGCCGCCCGGAACTGGCCGCTTTGATGCGTGAGATGGACTTGTTCGTGTTCGCCTCCAGGGACGAAGGCATGTCCAACGCGGTGCTTGAGGCCATGGCCTCGGGTTTGCCAGTGGTGGCCACACGCATCGCCGGGAATGAAGAACTGGTGGTTCCCGGGAAAACGGGTCTTCTGGTCCCCACCGAGTCGCCTGACGAGCTTGCCGAAGCCATGGCTAAACTCATCCAGGACCAAGCGCTTCGTGTGGCCATGGGACAAGCCGGACGCAAAAAGGTGGAAAAGGAGTATTCCTGGGCATCGGTGGCGGCGCGTTATCTGGCTCTTTGCGATGAGCTGCGCCAGAGCGGCCATACGGGGACATAGGTACACCACATGTGCGGCATCGCTGGCATCATCGCGCCCGAGGGGAGTAGGCCGGACAGGGAATCCCTCGCGGCAATGGCCCAGGCCATCGCCCACCGGGGACCGGACGGTCAGGGTTTCCATGTACGAGAGCGTGTCGGGCTGGCTCACTGCCGCCTGGCCATCATCGACCTGGCCACCGGCGACCAGCCCATGTGCAACGAGGACTCCACCCTCTGGATCGTCTTCAACGGCGAGATTTACAACCATCTGGACCTTCGCAGCGAGCTCATCGGCAAGGGGCACCGCTTCGCCACAGCCTCGGACACGGAAGCCATCCTGCACGCCTACGAGGAATATGGCCCCGCATGCACCGAAAAACTAAGGGGCATGTTCGCGTTCGCAATCTGGGACGAACGCAGGCAGACCCTGTTCGCTTCCCGTGACCGTCTGGGCAAGAAGCCCTTTTATTATTGCCTTCACGAAGGACACTTCCTCTTTGCATCAGGACCCACAGCCCTGCTGGCCTTCCCCGGCGTCTCGCACGAGGCGGACCTGGAGGCCATCGGATTGTATCTTACCCTGCAATACGTTCCTGGCCCCCAAAGCGCATTCAAGGCTTTGAAGAGCCTTCCCCCCGGACATAATCTCGTTTTTACACACGGACGTGTTGAGACCTCACGTTACTGGAAGCTCTCTTTCGAACCCAAATTCAACGCGTCGGAGGAAGAACTCAAAACAGAACTGCGGGAGATGCTTTCCGAGTCGGTGCGTATCCGGCTCATGTCCGAGGTTCCTCTTGGTGCCCACCTTTCCGGTGGTATCGATTCGAGCATCATCACGGCGCTCATGGCGAAGCTGAGTGGTACGCCTGTGAAGACCTTCTCCATCGGGTTCGCGGAGGAAGCCTTTTCCGAGCTGCACAAAGCCCGGGCCGTGGCCCGTCTCTATGGAACGGACCACAACGAGTTCCTTGTGGAGTACGGGCACGTTCCGGACACCTTCGAACAGATCGTGGCCCATGTTGGAGAACCCTTCGCGGACCCGTCCGCTCTTCCCTCATTTTTTCTGGCCCGCGAGACCAGGACAAAAGTCACGGTGGCCCTGAACGGCGATGGCGGTGACGAGCTCTTCGCGGGCTACCAGCGCTACTGGTTGGACCCCCTGGCCGCCCCCTACGCGGCATTGCCCCGGTTTCTCACCCAGAAACTGTTTCCGGCTCTGTTGCACACGATACCGGAGCCCAAGGACAGGCCAATCGAGTCCAACTGGGTGGCGGGACTCAAACGTCTTTCCCAGGTGGCCGCAGTGAGCCCAAAGGCAAGCATCATCCGCTGGGGCTCGTATTTCAGCCCCGAAGCTGCCCGCGATCTCTGGAGGAAGGAAGCCCGTCCCGATTCGGATCCGGTGGGCATGCTCGCAAGCATTTTCGACACCTGTTCGGCCTCGAGCTTCCTGGACCGGACCCTGGCCACGGACCTGGGCTCCTACCTTCCCGGTGACCTACTGGTTAAGGCGGATCGTATGGCCATGGCTCACGGGCTTGAGGGCCGTTCACCACTGCTCGACCACAAGCTGGCAGAATGGGCCGCAAGGCTTCCAGCGCGTTTCAAGGTACGGGGGAGAAACGGAAAATATCTGCTGCGGTCGACCTTCGCGGAGTTGCTTCCCCCCGAGGTTACGGCTCAGGGTAAACAGGGGTTCGGCATTCCCGTGGGCAAATGGCTGCGCGAGGGCCTGGCCGGGTGGTGCCGTGAACTGCTTCTGCATGGCCTGGCTGCAGAGCGTTTATTCAAGCCGGCAGCAATCTCCCGGCTGCTTTCCGAACACGCCGGAGGTGCCATTGACCACGGCAAGCGCCTCTGGGCTTTAGCCGCTCTGGAACTCTGGCTGCGCCGCTTCAACGTCCTCTAGAATTTCTTCACTCTCTTGGGATCAACGAGCGCTGACACAGGCCAAGGCGCGTTTTGCATCCCCTCGCCGGACCGAAAATATGGTGTCGCTCATCTCATCGAGACTGGACTGAATCTCCTCCAAGGCGGGGGGAGTGGGAAGAACCGGCAGGGCCAACCCCTCGAAATCAACTGGTTTGAAGGCCATGTCACTGTCTATCTTGCAGACGTCTTCCCCGGTCATGCCACCGACTATGGCTTCCTTCCCCGCGGCGTGCGGGTCCATGCTCTTGGCGTAAGCCAACACTGTGGAGGGGGTCTGGCAGGTATTCACCGAGCAGACCTCGGCATTTATTTTTTCCGCCAGGTCCTTGAGCGTGGCGTAATTGGGCAGAAGAACCTTCTTCCTTGGGTTCTTTGGGTCGTTTCCGTAGCTTCCCTCATTGTAGTCGAGTGTTGCCTGGCGTACGGCTTCGTAAGCATACCGGACGCTTTTTCGGTACCGGCTCGCCTCGGTAAAGGCGAAGGGCGGTTTGAAACGCCACGGGTCCCCAGCAGCGGCGGCCAGGGCTGGGATATGACCGGCCTGCATGCCGCGCTCCCGGAAGAATGTGAGCGCGACGTCCGCATCCACCAGCAGCGTAAACAAGGTGTTCCACTTCCTGAGGGCCTTGACCGCCACGGACTTCACTCCCCCCGCCAGTGAAGCGAATCCCTCCAGCCTGGCCTCCATTTCCTTGCGGCGGGAAAAGAAATTCTCCGCCATCTCGGTCATGGTTTCGTTGTAGAATTCGTCGAAAAAATCCTTTCGGCCAGGCATTCCGGTCCCCTTTTGCCAGCAGGCCATACCTACGGCTCCTCCTGCCGATTTGCAAGCCTTGGTAATAGACGGAGTTTATTGATCACCCAGGTCGTCACCGTTTCTTAACATTCATTTCACTCATCCGGCACGCCTTCAATGCGGTTCTCTGTAAGTGCTTGCCCATGCTCATGAGTATCAAGAGCTTCAAGCCGTTCATCCCCCTGTCCACTCCCCTCAAAGGGGATTACCCACACAGCTGTGACTCCCTCTCGCTGCTCACCGCTCCGCACCGTCAGGCTGTGGAGACTCTGCTCAAACACGGAGGCATGGTCAGCGTACTGCTGTTCGAGATCCAAGATTTTTACGTCTACTCCAGGGTATATGGGGCTGAGATCGCAGACGCCCTGAGCCTAGCGGCGGAAAGGGAGCTCGACGCTCTGATCAAGGACAGGCTCTCAGGCTTGCCGCTCGTGGTACTGGACAGGCTCGAAGGCGATAAATTCATGTTGGCCTTGGGCGGTTATGCCACCGACATTACCACGCTACATCGTACAGGCTCTGTTCTGCGCCTGAACCTGCGGGCCAAGCTCAAGCGCGAAGCGCTCAATCTCACTGGCCAAGATATCGAGATCGCCATGGGCGCAGCACAACTCCCGGCCGGTTTACGCAAAAAGCCCGAGCAAGCCGTTCACTCCGCTCTGGCCGACGCCCACAGGATGATTCGGGGCACCCTGGACCCTGCCGGCGCCATTTTGCTCAAGGAGTTCCGTACCGTTTTGAACTCTCCCAGTGTCAGGGCCGTATACCAGCCCATAGTGGATCTGAGAGGAGGAGATATCTTCGCCTGGGAGGCTTTGGCCAGAGGGCCTATCGAAAGCACATTTGAAAACCCGGACATGCTTTTCAGCTTCGCTGAAGAGCACGACTTGGTGTTTCCGCTGGAGCGCGCCTGCCGGGCGGCTGCCTTGAACGGCTTCGGTGAGCTGGCATCTGGCAGGACACTCTTTTTGAACGTCCACCCCCGAACGCTTGTGGACCCGGCCTTCAACCCGGGGGAGACGCTCAAACTGTTGGAATCTCTGGGGCTGGAACCCCATAACGTGGTGCTCGAGATCACCGAGCGCCACTCCACCAAAGACTTCTCCCTTTTTCACCGCACCCTCGACCATTACCGGGGCGAGGGATACAAGGTGGCCGTGGACGACGTGGGGACCGGCTATTCTGGTTTGTGGTCCATCGCCGAGATACGCCCTGACTTCATCAAGCTGGACATGTCGCTCATCAGAGGCATTGACGCCAACCCGGTGAAACGCGCCCTCATCGAGACCTTCCTTACTTTTTCAGACAAGGTGGGATGCAAGATCGTGGCGGAAGGGATCGAAACCGCCACTGAGTTATCCTCTCTGGTGTCCATGGGAGTCCACTACGGGCAGGGGTACTTTCTGGCCCGCCCCGCGTCCCCAAAACCCGCACTCTCGCCCGAAGCCACCCTCTTCTTCCAGGGGCACAAACGCCGCTTCTCGTCCGATCTCAAATGCTCCACACCCATCGGCACCCATGCCGGAGAGGCCCCGCAGGTTCAAGCGCAATCCCCTGTGGGCGATCTGAAGCGTTATTTCGACGCCAACTCCCAGATCAGCTCTGTGGCGGTGGTTTCAGGCAGACGCCCTGTGGGGTTGGTCACCAGGCATCAAATGGACAGGGTTCTTTCCTCGCAATACGGCCTGGCCCTGTACACCAACCGCCCCGTAACCAAGATAATGGACACCCAGCCCCTTATTGTTGACTGGAACACCCCCGTGGAAATGGCGGCTCAGGCGGCCATGACCCGCGACGGCTATAAGGTTTACGACAACGTACTGGTGACCAGGGAGGGTCTCTTGGCCGGGCTGGCCTCGGTACAGAAGATCCTGGACGCCCTGGCTCAGGTGCAGATGGAAATGGCCAAAGGGGCCAACCCGCTGTCGGGACTTCCTGGAAACGTGACCATCGAGCGGGAAATTGAAGGCCGTGTCGACTCGAACTCTCCGACCAGCTTCATCTACGCCGATCTGGACAACTTCAAAGTGTTCAACGATTCATATGGATTCAAAGCCGGAGACGAGATCATCCTGCTGGCCTCGCGAATCTTGTCCTGGGCTATCCGCCGGCACGGTTCTCCCGCCGATTTCCTCGGGCACGTTGGCGGGGATGACTTCGTCATCTGCTCCACTCCGGACAAGGCCGAGCGCATCTGCAAGGCGGTCACCCGGTGCTTTTCCAGACTTGTCTTAAGTTGCTACTCCGAAACGGATCGTTTGGCAGGATTCATCGTGGGAAAGGACCGGTCCGGGAAAGAAGGGAAGTTCGGGTTCGTCTCCGTATCCCTGGCCATAGTGGACTGTCAGGGGCACTGCACCCTGGAGGACATTTCGCACCGCTCCGCTGAGATGAAAAAATACGCCAAGAGCCTGCCCGGAAACGTCTGGGTGCGTGACCGGCGGGGGCCGCTTGGCCTGGCCTCATGCCCGCCCAGACCTGAAGATATCGCCTGCTAAACGAAAGAGAGGATGTGCTCAATAAGCGCCCGCTCGTCAAAAAACGGGGGGTTGGCCGGGTTCGACAATTCAGCCTCGACCACCTTGATTCCAAGAGATTCGATCTGTTCGATTCCAAGCGGGGCCTGATAATTCATCCCCTTGTCCAGAAGCACGAAGTTCAGAAGCGACTCGGTGGGCCGAGGCTTGGTGCAACTGGCGTGGAGATATTCCAACAGGCGAAGCACGCTCTGGCTCAAGGACAGTCCGTATTGTTCCGGGTCGCCCACGGGATTTGGCACGAACACCTTGGGGCACTGGGCTTTGGCTATGGCGTCACCCACCCCCTTGGGGAGGAGATTCGCCACAATGCTCGAGTAGAAGCTGCCTATGGGATAGCAGATCAGTTCCGACGAGCGGATAAGCTCTTTCACCTTTCTGCGCAGCTCGACCTCCACCGGGCTCAGGTCGTCCCGGCCCTCGCACAAGTAGACGCGCTTTACCGGCTGCTCAATGGGGTTGGTTTCTTTTCCCGTGAGCAGGTGCTGTCCCGCCAAGAGGGTCCCGTCAGCCAGTTCGGTCACCAGGGTCAGATCCTTGTTTATTATGGGCCTAACCGTACCTCGGGCCTTCACCAGCATGGTGAACATGTAGATCACCGGGTCTATCTGGCGGTTGTAGTTGAAGAATCCCCCAGCCAGGATGAGGTTGCCTATGCTGGCCCCACGCAGGTCGAAATCCGTTCCCTTCATGGTTTTTCGGAAAAATTTGAGGTGGGAGCGGATAATCTTGCGCATGGGATCGGGCACAGCGGCCACCAGCGGATCGCGGCCTTTGATCATGCCATCGAGAATGGTCCTCAGTTCTTCCTGTTCCAGATCCTTGGGCAGGCGATGCGCGAAAAGGTCGTAAATCTGGTGGTTCCCCCGCAGGGACCGGTCTGCCAGGGCCATGAGCCGATAGCGCAGGTCGCCCACGGCCAGCATGTGAAACGCCTGGCGCAGCTTTGCCGAAGACCCCCCTGAATCAAAGGGGGTGAGCAGATGCACGGAGTTGTGCGTATAGTTGACCAATTCCCGGGACAGGTCCCTCAAGGCAGTGCCGCCACTGAAAAAAAGTACCTTCGGGCCAAGCTCAGGGGTTTTCAGATACCGGGCGATCTTTACCTTGTCAGGCAGCGAGACCGTGTGGGAAATGGTAACCGTGGGCACCTGTCATCCTTTCAGAAGTTTCGTGAGCATGGAGGCCGCCAACAGGAAATCAGTCCCCCCGGTTACCTCGAACACCGAGCATCCCTTGAGTTCATCAAGGTAGGCCTCTTCGGAAAAATCCGGGAGGGGCATGTCGTGCCCCGCGTCGAAAAAAAGACCTGCGCTTTTCATGAAAGCCGGAAGCAAGTCCCGGCGCGAGGCGAGGTCTACCGGAGCAACTCGTGGTTCGCCCCCCTCGCGCTTCCAGTTGAGTATGGCCAACCCCTTCATACGCACTTCCAATTCGAAGCGGCCTGGCCCGAAGCACTCGTCAATGAATGCGTCATACTTGTGTTCCAGGCTCCACAACTCCTCGGGGGGCATATTCCTGAAAGCTCTTCGCTCTTGTTTGGGCATCACCGAGGCCAGACTCGGATTGTTGAGCACGGTTCCGGGATTGACCCTGGGCATTTTGGCAACGCCGTACATGGTGAGGCACCCGTTGTCACGGCCGATCATCACCCTGTCGTTGGAGACGAAATTAAGCCCCAGATTCATCATATGCAGGGCTAGGGTGGACTTACCCATGCCCGAGAATCCGGCAAGGGCCATCCCTTCCCCCCTGAATGACACCCCGGCCGCATGGCCCAGCAGGCACCCCTGGTTCAACTTGTGTTCGATGAACCGGTTGTTGATGAAGTTGACAACCTGATTGGGGTTCTCCAGGCAAGGGCCAAGAGCCACATTCTGGCCACCCCCGAAGATGAAGAGCATCCCGGTGAGCCGCTTGCGCACCACGCGGCCATGAGCGAGTTCCGCCCACTCTTCCTTGACCTTGCTCTTGCCAGGCTCCGGCTCCTTCGCCGAATAGGTCAGGGGTAAATCCTGCGGCGCGCATTCGATGGCCATCACTTCGCAATGGGCGGTCCCTGAGCTTCGAAGGAAATCCCTGAAGTAGTCGGCGAGCCAGGCAACGAGCCGTTCATCATTGGAAAGAACATCCACGCCGTAGCTGCCGAAGCCAAGCTTGAGAAGGTGGGTGCACGGATATTGGGCCACAAAGGGGGCTGCAAGCTCCCGTACTGTCAGCAGGCTCATGAAATGCTCTCCAGAACATGGCGGGCGTAAGCATCCGCCGCGTCAATGCCGCAGGCGTCCAACAGGCCACGGAAGCCTCCAAACGCAGACACTTCAAAGATAATTGGCCCCTGGCTCGTCTCAGCCACGTCCACGCAGGTAAAGGCCATATCGAAAAGGGCCTGGGCCTTTTTTGCCAAGGCTATGATCTCTGGCGATGGATCGCAGGGAACATACTTGCCGCCCGCATTGGTAGTGGTGTTCCAGCTTGAGCCGCCAGACTTGCGGGCATAGGTGGCCAGGTATTCTCCGCCAAGGAAGGTGACTCCCAAATCCTTTTCCAGGGGCGGCAGCATCTTCTGCAGATACATCACGTTGTTTCCCGCAGCCTGAAAGGCATTAATGCGCTCCCAGGCCCCCTCCCCAGCCGCGATTACTTCCATTCCCCTGGCCTTGGTGGAGTACAAGGGTTTGAACACGGTCCGCCCGAACCGTTCAACTGCGGCCAAGGCCTCCTCGGCGTCCTCGGTAATGACCGTGGCGGGCATGGGCAATCCGCCCGCGTGCAAGGTCACGGTGCAGCTCAGCCGGTTAATGAGCCGTATGATGGAGGAAGGCCGGGAGAAAATGGGCAGGCCTTTGAGTTCCAGGAAGCGGAGCATCTCAAGACGGTCCAAGACGCCCGGAGAATACTGCGGAGCGATCTTTTTTATTATGAGCGCATCGAGTTCAAGAAGGTCCTGCCCGGCAAAAAAAACGGTTCCACGGTCGAGGTCGAGAACCGCCTTGTCCATGTCGATGAGCAGACGAAAACCCGTCAGTTTTTTGCACGCGTCCGCCAGTATCTCGGAAGACCAGCCATCCGAGATTCCGACCACACCAATCTTTTTCATGCCTGGCTCCTGGGGCTCAATAGATGAGCACATCCTCGGGCAGGATGAAGTCCTGCCAGGGTTTTCCACCTTGCTTGTGGTTCATGAGCTTTCGCATAAGGTATACGCCGCGCATGAACATCTCCCGGGCGAATCGGAGGTTGAACTCGAACCGGCTGGAGGTGATGAAAGAACGGATCAGCCCCAGGGTCAGGCGGACTTCAAAGGTTGTGTCACCGGTTTCTGCGGCGAATTCTCGGGCGAATGCAAGAAACTCCCGCATGACCCTGTCCAGCCGGGTGCGTAACAGGCTGTCCAACACGGGCAACCGGAAGTTGGAAATGAGGAACACGGACACGTCCTGAACAAAATCGCTGTCTTTGGAGCGATGCAGATCGATGTAGTGGATTCGTTGTTCTTCGTGGTTGTACACGATGTTGTTGATGTTGAAGTCGCCGTGGATGAACACCGAAAAGGGGGCTTCGAACTGGGCCTCCAAACTGGCGATCTCCTCCACCAACGCTTCGAATGCGGGGACGCGCTCCCCGGCAAGCTCCATCTCCTGAGTGCGAAACGACGGGTGCATGCGGAACACGTCGTCGAGGCGCTGGCGAAGCTGGCTTATGTACTCAGCCCTGACCGGCTTGTTTTCGCGGGTCTGGGTCCAGAGTTGCCGGGCAATCTGTTCCAGGATGAACGTGGCGTTGGCCGCGATTTCGGGCGCCCCGGTGAGCACCACCTCCTGGTACGTGCACCCGCCCAGGTATTCCATGAGCATGCTGGCCGAATCCGCGTCCACATGAAAGGCCTGCACCCTCGGCGGCAGACCCGGCATGATGGCCTCCCAGCGGCGGATATTCTCTGCCTCCCGGCGCAGCTTGTCCGCGTTGCCCTCCTTGAAGAGCACGCCGCTGGATCTCCCCCCTTGGCGCTCTTTTTCAACTTTCCCGATACGGCACCCTGAACGGGTCCCCCAGATGGAATGGAATTCGCCGTCGGATATGGGGACTTCTTGTCCCAACTCGGTCAGAGTTTCCTTGAGAGCCCCGTATTGGTGGATCTTGAACTTCTCACCCACGGCCGCGAAGATGATGGCTTCGCCGATGTTCAGGATGGTGTCGCCCATGCGCTCAAGGTAGCGGAAGATATTGTGTGATGTGATGCAGTTCTCCGGTGATTCCCCCTTGCGCAGATCGGCCATTATGATGTCGAAGTTGGCCTTGAACAGGGCGTCCAGAGTCACTTCCGCCCGGCAGATCTTGAAGGCCAGGGTGACGTCCTGGTTATAAAGCGCCTTCACCACCAGGCGCAGGGCCTTTATGATCTCGGTGAAAAACGCCTTGTAGTCGTAGCGTTTGATGAAATGCGGATCGCGCAGGTACTGCGACTGCATCACGATGTTCACGGCATGGTCAGCCAGACGCTCAAGGTTGGAGGTGATGATGTTCACCGCCCGGGCCAGGTCTATGGCCCGCTTGTCGCCGCCGAAACCGGTGTGGATGCGCGAGAAACACTTATTCTCGATCACGCTTTTCAAGTTGTCTATATAGTCGTCCCGGCTCTCAATCTTGGCCACCATGGCCGGGTCGGGTTTCTCGAGCACCTTGAGGGTATTCTCCACCTGCTTGGTCACTTCCAGGACCATGAAGCGAAAATTCTCTTCGACTCCTTCGAGAAGACGCATCGCCTAATCCCCGCCTCCGGAAGAGGATATCACCAGCATGTCGTCTTCCTTGATGGCCTCGTCGACGCTTTCGCGCCAGGCGAACTTCATGGCCAATTTCATGCGCCCATCCTTGGCCTTGGCCTCCAGGGCGAAGCCGATAAGGCCTTTGGGAGCCAGCACCATATCCAAATCCTTTCGGGCGAAGTGGATTTCCCCTTTTTCGAAACCAGCGGTCAGTGCCTTGAGATACTCCACCAGGGTCGGCACGTCCTGCACCGACTCGTAGGAGAACTTGCCTTCCTTGGCCGGTTTGTCGCGCTTGTCAGCCTTGTCCATCAGATACGTCCTTAGGTCTTTTGTTCCCGGGGACACACTCCACCCCTCAATAAGCCCGATTCCTGGAAGGAAACTTCCTACTCAAGCCGGTCCCGGTATTGATCCATCACGGTCTTGCGACTCACTCCGGACATGATGAGCCCCTTGGCGATGACCAGGTCGTCCCAGGCGGGCTGCAACCCCACCTCGCGGGCGGCCTTGTCTTTATCCTGCTCGGCCGGCTTTTTGAGCTTTTCGCTCATATGACAGTCATCGCCCATGAAGATGAGCATGGGCCTTTCCTTGTGGTAGCCTCGCCGGTTCTGATCCAGAACCACGTTGATCAAGAACTCCGTGTACTGCTGCGACTGGGGATTCCAGACCTCGATGCCGTCCACATCGTAATTACGCAAAAGGATCGGCCAGAACTGCTCCGGGTGGGGGATCACGATGCCCGCCCCAATGGAGCGAGCTTCTTCCACAACCTCCGAGGCGCGGTAGAAGTAATCCAGGGCGAACCCTTCCTTCACGACTTCCTTCACCGCCTTGGCAAAAACCTGGGCCTTGTTGACGAAACGGGCATCGTAGGATTCGCGCAAACAATCAAGATAGTTACGCACGAGTTTGTTTTTGATTGCGTCTTCAGGCGTGCGTGACTCATTCATCAGGATGAGGCTCTTCAGCTTTCGGGCGTGGATGGCCGTGAACTCTACCACATCTTCGTCAGAACCGGCCTTGGCAGCCGCCTGCTGGCGCCGTTCGGCCCATTCCGGAGCGCACAAGGCATCAAGGTACTCGAAAAGCTGCGACGAGCGGTACTTGAAGGTGTGCTTCAGCATGTTCATCAGCACTCCGGCACGACCCAGCCGGTCGGCGCGCATGTGGATAAGCAGCTGCACTTTGCGGTTGAAGCCGTGGGAATAGCAGTCCACCTCCACTCCGGCATACTCGCCCCAGGTGAGTATCTGGTTGTGCTGGGTGGGGATGATGAGTTCGTCCTGGCTTGCGGGGTACATGGCCGCTATGCGGTCCCGGATCATGTCCATGGGCACCTGTTCAGGATGCCAGTGCACGCCCAACACGTATTCCTGACGGGGAAAACAGACCTGCGGGGTGCGGATTGCCCGGGCCTGTTCGGGAGTCACCCCGTCGCAAGTTAGGCCCAGAAACGTCTCCATGTCCCAGTCTGTTACTTCCCGTGGTATACGGGCCAGATCAACCTCCGAGGGAACGTTCAGCCCGGCCCTTACCAACTCTATTTTCGTGCCTGCCATAGGGGACCTACGCGTAACGGGAATGGCAATCCCGTTTGAGTTGCGCCAGCTCGCTGTGAACGGCCTTTAAAGTCTCCAGATCGGAGATTGCCAAGGCCGCCTCGAAGGCGTTGGTTTTTTCCAAATAGGCTTTGTAGAACTCATCACCCTTCCCAGGGTAGCTGACCATGAGTTTGGAGTCGGCGATGAAACTCTGGGCCTCAAGAGCCGGGGGCAATTGTCCCGCGGCCAGAGCCGCGCCGATGGCCTTGAAGGTTTGCTTCATGTGTTTTTTGAGCGACGAATATTTTGGAAGGGCGTCCGATTCGTCGTCATCATCCTCGGTTTGGGCTCCAGTCGTTGCCTTCGGGAACTTCACCGAAAGTTTCACCAGGATCTTGCCGTCGAACGCAGGCTTGATGGACAGCTTCAGCCCCTTGAATCCTTCCAGACTGACAGCTCCGGCTTCCCCGGCCAGTTCGCCACGATCAAAATCCGTTGCCAGGTCTCGCAGCCATCCAGCGACCGCGCTTTTATCGAGCATCCTTTCACATTTATGCTTGTTGCTCATGCTCATGGGATTGTCCTCCCCAGTATAAAAACAGTCTTATTCATACCACCTTCCGCATGGGAGGCAAAGGCTTCAATACCCACCGTCCATTACGAACTTGTTACCGCGCGCACACTGCCAAGGGGCAGGGCAAAAATTTCCAGCGGCATCAAACTTGCTTGCTGTCAGTGAGATGAGTGCAACCCCCCGGAGACCTCACATGCGCAAGCTCGCCAAGCGTACCCCCCAGATATGGCTCCTGGGCTTGGCCGGACAGCCGGCCAAGCGTATCCGCCAGGCGACTCCCGAGGCTTTCGAGGTGAAGCGCTTCGACCTGCGGGACATACCTAGCCAAAGCGACTACGACCGGACCGAACCCATCGCGGTGTTCGTCGACGTGGCCACGTGGAGGACCCTGCGGGCAAACATGCCTGCCTGGATCAAGATGGCCCGCAAGGTTTTGGTCGCCCCCGAGAGCGAAGCGCTGGAGCATTCAGAGGTTTTGGCTCAAGGCTTCCTTTCTTGCCTCTCCCCTCCCTTTGGCAAAGCGAAAATTTCCGCTGCTTTGGAAGCTGCCCGCGAGGCCGCCGGGTTCTATGACGACATTTCAAGAATTCTCAGCGAAGCCCAGCGCGAAAGGGACCAGCTTGTGCAGGAGAACGGCCGGCTTGCATTTTTCCAGCACATTCTTGCCAGGGGCATGTCCAGCCTGAGCATTCCCTCCATACTGTCCGGCATGCGCGAGGATCTCGGACTCGCCTTCCCTGTTTCCGAAGTTCTTGGCGTTTTCTGGGGACCAAGCTCAGAGAGCGAGATATTTTTGCCCGAGGGACTGCCTGCCCAGGCCAAGGCCTCCCGGACCGACTATCTGCTGGATCTGGCCTCAAGGCTTCGTGGCGCTCCGTCCAGGTCCTATAGATCCCATACCATTCCCGGCGGAGACGATTCGGCTCCTGCCGAACCTGGGCGGGCCCTGCTCGTTCCCTTGCACCATCTGGATGTCCCTTTCGGCTGCTTATGCGTTCTTATTCAGCGGGATCTGGCAAAGCACGAACAGGAAACGGCCCGCCAGGCACTTCTCCAGCTTGCTCCTTGCGTCAAAAACTCCCTGGATTATCTTCTGCTGAAGCGCCGGGCCGACCGGGACGGCCTAACCGGGCTTTTCAACCGCCGGTCATTTGACGCCCGCCTGGATCAGGAACTCAAGCGCCATATGCGCCATAAGGAAGGCTTTGTCCTTCTCATGGCCGACCTGGACCATTTCAAAAAGGTGAACGACACCTTCGGGCACCTTGCCGGGGACGCGGCGCTCAGGCACGCGGCCAATTCCCTTGAGGCAGGGCTTCGCTCCACTGATTTTCTGGCCCGCTATGGGGGAGAGGAATTCGGGATAATCCTGCCGCACACCGGGCAGACCCAGGGGTGGATGCTGGCTGAACGGCTTCGCCGCCGGATAGCCGCAACCGAGCTTCGCTACGGCGGCCAGGCGATCGGGGTGACCGTGTCCATCGGCTTGGCCACGTTCGTTCCGGGCCAGGCAGCCACACCTGCCGGCCTGCTGTCCCAGGCGGACCAGGCCTTGTATGCGGCAAAGAACGCCGGGCGCAACCGGGTGAGCATCGCCACCAGCCGCGAGGACCAGCGCGACGCCGCACAAGGCGGCGAAATGCTGGCTGGCTAGCCGCATCCACGTTCGCCTTCGCCCCGGCTGTGCCGAGGCGTCCCTTCCTACAATTTGCTCTTGAGCACCATGTCTGTAATCGGTCCCCGGGACCGGTCGCCCTTCAGCACAATGTACCCGTAGTTGTTGAATCCCCTGAATTTGCGCACGATCCAGTTGAGTCCGTTGTTGGCCTCGTTCAGGTAGGGATTATCCACCTGGGAGGTATCCCCCAGACACACGCATTTCACTCCTTCGCCCATGCGGGTGAGAAGGGCCCGAACTTCGGTGCGAGAGAGGTTCTGGGCCTCGTCTATGATCACGAAGGCGTTTTCGATGTTCATGCCGCGCACGAAGGCCAGTGGCAAAATCTCGAACTTCTTGGCGTTGAAGCGCAGGGTCTCGTCGTTGGGGTTTAAAAAAAGCTTGTTGGCCGGGCGCTGACGGTGGAGTTTCAGGAGCAGGTCGAAGATGTACTTCATGTAGGGTTCCATCTTTTCGGCCACGTCCCCCGGCAAGAACCCCATCTTCGCCCCGATCTCGATGGTTGGCTTCACCACGAAAATCTTCTCGTAGAGCTTTCGCTCCAGCACCATGTACAGGGCCGCCGCCAGGGCCAGGTAGGTCTTGCCGAACCCTGCCTCGCTCTGGATGGACACCAGGTCAACATGCTCGGCTGTGATCAGCTCGAGAGCCAGGTTCTGATAGACGGTTCTTGGTTTCAAATTCCAAATGTCGTTGACATAATTGATCGCCCTCTCACCCTCGTGGTTCAGGATGACCGGCTTGCCGTCGCGCCACAGGAAACTGTTGGGCGGGGCGTCCTCCGCCGCCTCCACGAACCCGGTGTAGAGCTGCGATTCGGACTCGAACGGCTTGGAGTCGCGCAGTTCCTCGCTCTTGATGTTGCGAAGAGAAGCCTGGAGCTGCAAAAGCCTGTCGTTGGTGACCAGTATGGGATCCTGGATGTCGTGGGCGGTCTCGATTTCGCGCAGGATGTAGTTGTCGACGATGTTGGTGAAAGGCGAGTCGGAGTTGCCGTTGCGGATGAAGGTGATGTGTTCGCGGTTCTCGATGAGACTCGAGATGACCTTGGAGACTATGTGGCGGAGCTTTGGCGTGTTCTTGAGCGTCTCCAACTCCATGAGCACGTGGTAGGGGATGAATATGTTGTTTTCGTTGCCGTTTCTAAGCGCCAGTACCGAGTTCGGGTTTTCGATGAGGACGTTGGTGTCGATGACGTAATTCTTTCTCTTGCTCGAACCTTCCAGGGTCATTTGGCCTTCCTTTCAGGGACGTTCTCGCCGCGCCGCCGCGGTAATACGAAAACTATCCCTTTCGTGTGACGAATCCATGACCGGGAAGAGACGCCCGTTACGCCGCGCCTCCGCGCCTGTCTCGACTTGTTTGCTCCTGGCTGCACCTCCACATTATTCCTGGTTGCGTTCGCCTCCAATCTACCACGGCCGACACCGAATTGTCACCCGCTGTATATCATTCCCCAACCATGTCTGGGTATCTTCGCGCCCGTCTCACAAGGAGTACCGTCGTGAATATCCAACCCAGCCTTCGCGCCAAGCTCATCCTCTTCTGCCTTGCCATCGGCATTCTGCCGCTCGCCTTCATGGGCGTCTACAGCGTCCGCCAGGCGTCCGACAGTCTGTCCATGCAAGCGTTCAGCCAGCTTGAATCCGTACGCGACTCGCGAAAGCAGTCCCTTCTCCAGCTTGTGGACAAGTGGCATGCGGAGGTTCGCATTTATGCCTCGGTCAAGGAAGTCTACAGCAGCATAGCCATGCTCCGAGACATCTTCATGGGGAAGGCCAAACCGGGCCTGCGAGCAGACACGAGCGACCCCGAGTTCGTGGAAATGGTTCAGTTTGTGGCCCCGGCCTTCCAACCCTTCGTCTCTGTGCTCGGATACGAGGACGCCATCCTTGTGGACGACTACGGCCGAGTCCTCTTCACCGTGCAAAAAGGCCTGGAACTGGGAGAAGACTTGGCCAACGGCCCCCTCAAGGATTCCGCTCTGGCCCGCGCATGGCAAAAGGCTTTGAAGGGCCAGACTGTGTTCGAAGACTTCGCCCCGCATATTCCTCTCCAGGGTGAGCCCACCGCTTTCGTGGCCAGCCCGGTACGCAACCATGTGGGTGGAATCGACGGAGTCGCGCTTTTGCGCCTCTCCCCCAAGGATTTGGCCCCCATCATGAAGCCCAGATCCGGAAAAGACGATTCCGGGGAAAGTTATCTTGTGGGAGCTGACCGGCTCATGCGATCCGACAGCGCCTCTTACCCTCAGTCGCACTCCGTGGGCGCATCCTTCGCAAACCCCGCACAGGGGAAAATGGATACCCTCTTCGTGTCCGAAGCCCTTTCTGGCCGCACGGGAAGCGAGCTCTCCAAGGATATCTCAGGCAAGTCCGTCCTTGCCGCCTATGCCCCTATCAGCGTTGGAGAATCCACCTGGGCCCTGGTGACCGTCATTGACGAAGCCGAGGCTTTCGCTGCAGTCAGCAGACTCACTCATGCCAGCCTGCTCCTTGGTCTGGCCACTGCCGTCATCATCCTCGTCTGTTCCGTGGCCTTTTTGCGCCGTGAGATAATTCTGCCCTTTAAGTCGCTGCAAGTCTTCCTGGACCGCATCGCCGAAGGAGACTTCCAGGCCGAACTGACGGGCCGCTTCAAGTCCGAAATGGCCATACTGAGCGGAGGTCTTAGACGAATGGTGGGAGAGCTCAAAAACAAGCTTGGCTTCTCCCAGGGCATCCTTCAAGCCATGACCGTCCCCTGCCTGGTCACCGATCCGGAAGGCAATATCCTTTTTGTGAACTCGCCCCTCCTGGAGCTTTTGGAACAAGACGGCCCCGCCTCCCGGCATGTCGGTACGGGCGTGGACCGCTTTTTTGCTGGCAACCCGCGTCTGGCTCAGGCTCCTGAAAAATGCTTCCGGGAAAAACACCCTGTCCAGGAGGTGGAATCCAAGGGATGCGGCGCTCGTGGCCGGGTGTTCTTCGTCCGCCAGGACTGCGCCCCTCTCTACGACCTGGACGGAGTTCCCCTGGGCGTCTTCACGCTTTTCACGGACCTGACCGAGATCAAACATCAGGAGACGCTCATCCGCCGCCAGAATGAAAAGATCACCCAGGTGGCCGAACAGGCCAACTTAATCGCCCTGCATGTTGCCCAGGGGGCTGAGGAACTTTCCGGGCAGGTGGACAGCATCAAGGTTGGTGCCGCACTCCAAACAACCCGTTTGAACGAAACCTCCAAGGCCATGGCCGAAATGAACGACACCCTCATCGACGTGGCCAAAGTCGCAAGCGCCGCAGCCAGCAGTTCAGATTGCGCCATGACCCAGGCCAGAGAAGGCTCAGACGTTGTGTCCGAGTGCACGGTATCCATCGACGCTGTGTTCGATCTGTCCCGTCAACAACAGCAAGGAATGGATGAACTTGGGAGAAAAGCCACCTCCATCGGCCGCATCATCGACGTTATCGATGACATCGCGGATCAAACCAACCTTCTGGCCTTGAACGCAGCCATCGAGGCTGCCCGCGCTGGAGACGCGGGACGGGGATTCGCGGTGGTGGCAGGAGAAGTCCGGAAGCTTGCCGAGAAAACCATGGCCGCAACCCGGGAGGTCTCGCAGAGTATTGAGGAAATCCAGCGTGTCACTCAGCTCAATATAGAGGGCACGCAACGATCGTTCAGCGCGATTGCACAGGCCAATGACCTAGTCAAACGTTCCGGGAACGCCTTGGCCAGCATTGTGGAGTTCACATCATCCACCGCGGATCAGGTCCGCCGCATCGCCGCATCAGCGGAAGAGCAATCAGCCGCGCATCATCTGGTGAATTCGGCCGTGTCCGAGGTGAACGAGATTGCCCAAGAAACCTCCAATGGCATGGTCCACACTTCAGAGGCTGTCTCCTACCTGGCTGAACAGGCTGCGGAACTTAAAGACCTGACCGACAGCATGATTGGCTGTGAGGATACGGCGCCCGTGTGCACCAACAGCGTGCATGATATTGGCGCCAAGTTGGATGCGCTCAGGTTGCCTATGTGACGAGAGGGGACAAACGAGCTCAGTTTTCTTACGACCTGAACCGAACGAACGGGATTATGGAAATACGCTCCAAGCGTCTTCCAACTGGTCAAGGCAGAACAGTTACGTCCCCCAACTCTGCCCCCGCTTGTTGACTGTCGCATCGCCCCCGGTTTCTGCACAGGAATCCCCTCAGACAGTATGCTCCTGACCAATCGCTTCGCTGCAGTGCATCGTGGCGTGGACCTTTCTCCGCATGCAGGAACGCCCCGGTGCGAAAATGCATCCGGGGCGGCACTTAGTTGCTCACTTCTCTTGTTGTTAAAAACACAGTTGGCGGGAATTGCCACCTGCCCAGTTGGCATACTGTTGTGATGATGAATGCTGTCGGCTTCTCAGTGTAGCGTGTCAGTTCCCCAAAGACCTTCAGCCCTTTCTCTGCAGCCTGGCCCGAAGCACAATGGCGAGCAGATTCATACCCAGAACAAGGGCTATGAGCACCAGGGCGGTGCCGTATTGCAGGGGGCGGGTCTTGTCTATGTCGGTTCCCGCGGTGGCGAGCACGTAAATGTGGTAGGGCAGCGCCATCACGTCCGAGAACACCGAAGTGGGCAGCTTGGGTGCGAAGAACACAGCGGCGGTGAACATGATGGCCGCGGTCTCTCCGGCAGCGCGCGACAGACCGAGGATGGCCCCGGTGAGCATGCCTGGGATGGCCGCCGGGAGCACCACGAAGCGGATGGTCTGCCATTTGGTTGCGCCCAGTCCCAGCGATGCTTCCCGGTACGTGTTGGGCACGGACTTGAGGGCTTCCTCGCTGGTACCGATGATCACGGGAAGAACCAGGATGGTGAGGGTCAGCACGCCGGAAAGAATGCTCACCCCGAGCCCGAAAAAGGTGACGAAAAAGGCCAGCCCAAAAAGGCCGAACACCACTGAAGGTACTCCTGCCAGATTGGCGATTCCCAGACGGATCATACGGACCATTTTGCCTGGCTTGGCGTACTCGTTCAAATATATGGCCGCGCACACACCCAGGGGGAAGGCCACCAGCATGGACCCCATGGACAGGATTATCGTGCCGATTATGCAGGGCAGAATGCCACCAGCTGTCATGGAGTTGCGAGGCGGCTGGGAGAGGAACTCCCAGGATATGGCAGGCAGGCCGTTGTAGAAGAGAAAAACGCAGATAATGCCCAGTGCAGCCGCATTCACCAGGGCCGCGCCCTTGAACACTCCCCACATCAGGCTCTGGACGCCCCTGCGCCGTTTGATAAGCTTGTCGTTTCTACGCATATCGCTCTGGCCTCTACAGAGTGGCGGCTCCAACCTGTTTGTGTTTTTCGGAAATGTGCTGGGCGATGATGTTGAAAACCAGGGTGAACAGAAACAGCACGATGCCTATGGCAAAAAGCGCGTGGTAGTGGTCCGAGCGAAAAGGCGCTTCGGCCATTTCGGCTGCGATGGAGGACGGCATGGGCCGGATCGCTGAGAAAATCGACTTGGGGAGAATTGCCGCTCCACCCGCCACCATGAGCACCACCATTGTTTCCCCAATGGCCCTGGACATGCCGAGAATGACGGCGGTGGACACGCCTGAAAGCGATGCGGGCAGAATAACCCTTCTTATGGTCTCCCAGTGGGTGGCTCCCAAGGCCAGGGATGCCTCCTTGAGTTCGCGCGGAACAGCGTAGATGGCGTCTTCGGAAACCGAACAGATGGTGGGCACGGACATGAAGGCCAGCATCAGACTGGCGTTGAACAGGTTAAGGCCGGTGGCCAAGTCGAATGTGTCCTGGAGAAATGGGGCCACCACCACCATGCCGAAGAAGCCGATAACCACCGACGGCAACGCTGCCAGAAGTTCCACCAGTGGTTTGAGTATGCCGCGTGTCTTGGCCCCGGCTATTTCCGCAAGGTAAACCGCGGTCATGACACCCAGGGGGATGGCTATGGACGACGAAAGCGCCGTCACCGCGATAGAAGCCATGATGAGGGGGAAAATCCCAAATTCCGCAGGCTCGGCAGTCGGATACCACAGGTTCCCGAAGAGAAACTCCATCACACCCACATGCTTGAAAAGAGGAAGCCCTTCCAGGAAGAGGTAGATCATGATGAGCGCCAGGGACACAATGGACACCATGGCGGTGATCATAAAGAAATAACGGATCAGATCGTCTTTGAGCTTTCGGCTGATGGCCACTGCAGGCTCCAAATCCGGGCCCCCCGTGGGGGACCCGGCGGATTGTTGGATGCTATTTCTTTACCGGGAAATAGCCGACTTCGCCGATCATCTTCTGGCCCTTGGCCGGATCCAGGATGTAGTCCACGAACTTCTGCACCTCGGGGGTGGCCTTCTCGGGGACAATGATGAACAGGCCACGCGAGACCGGGTAGCTCTTGTCAGCCACGGTCTTCTCGCTGCCAGCAACACCGTTGACCGGAAGCGCCTTCACGGTGTTGTTCACGTAGGCGTAACCGTCGTAGGCGATTGCGTACTTGTTCTTTCCCACCACCTGCAGCACCGCGCCGGAAGAAGCCTGAAGAAGGGCGGCCGGGGTCACCTTCTGGTCCTTCATGATCAGTTCCTGCCAGGCTTCGTAGGTGCCGGAGGAGGTATCGCGGGATATGACCACGATTTCCCTGTCGTCTCCGCCGACTTCCTTCCAGTTCTTGACCTTGCCGGCGAAAATGCCCTGAAGCTGTTCGGCGGTAAGCCCCTTCACGGGGTTGGCCGGATTCACGATGGGCGCCAGGGCGTCCAGGGCGATCTCCACAGGCTTCACCACGCGGCCCTTTTCCTTGGCTGCATCCATTTCCTTTGGCTTCATCTCGCGCGAAGACATGGCAACATCAGTAGTGCCGTCGATGATGGCCTTGATGCCGTTGCCTGATCCGCCACCTGAAACGGTGATGTTCACCCCGGGGTTGGCCTTCATGTAGGCCTCTACTATCTTCTGCATGGCGGGCAGCACGGTGGTGGAACCGTCCACTCGGATGTTGGTGTCTGCCTGGGCCAGGCTGGCCGTAAGCAGTAATGCAAAAAAGAAACTGGCGATTTTCTTCATGATCTTTAGCCTCCAAATGTTATTAAGGGATGTTGCCGGAGACTCGGGTCCGGCAGCATGCGGACCCTAGGAGGAACATATTACAGTTGTGTTACAAGGCTCAAGAGAATCTGTTACAAAAGTCCTACCCTGCCCTATGCCGCCATAATATCTGTTCATTCTGGCCGCCGCCAATGTTACGCCATCCTGCTCTCCATGCTTTCGGCCAATCAAACGGACCACCGTGGGTTCTGGGGGATGTGCCCTGCCCGGAAAGGGTTCCCTGGACGAACTGTTTTCGACAGAGGCCTTTCCGCTGTTCTCGGCCAGGAAAATGCCGTGCAACATGGTTTTGTAACGTGACCGCCCTTTACCGCGTCTAAGGAAATCTCCTTTTTCTTGCCAAAAACCAACTCGGGGATTATTTATTAAGCGTCCCTTTCGGTTTCCAAGGACGGGAACCCCGCGAAACCTCGCGGTCAGGCAAGGCTGCCTAATCGGGCTATTCGCCCCGGGAGCTCGTCCATGGAAGCATCCAGCCAAATCAGGCAGGCTTCCCAAAACCACTTGTTGGCATCCGTTTCAGCACGGGTGATCACTCGCGCCTTCGGTCTGCGCCTGGGTGGATTCGGCGTCGATTACACTTCAAAGCAGGTGCTGGTCGACCCGGAAGGCCAGACCGAGCGCAAGCAAGCCGATACCGCCGGGCAGGCGTTCAATAGTGAACTCGATCGAGATAATCTCAGGGAGCAGGTGTTTGATGCGTCCTGGAGAGAGGCCGTACATACCCCAGAACCCGCTCCCACCCATCCGGATCCAGTTTGGAGAAAAGGCCTGCAGGCCTATGCCAGGGCAACGGACATGCTCCTTGCCGAGTCGGCAAGGGCCGCACGAACGAAGTTGGCCGTTGCTTGACGCGCTGCTCGCTCCCTAATCTTCATTGTCAACACAGCTGATTTCTCCTCCCAGAAAAAATCTTACAATCGCCTGAACATACAGGACAGTTGTTAGAGACGTTCCGCATCACACATTTTATGCGGGCACTGTTCACCAGGGAAAACGCCTGGGGGCCTATTTTTTCTATTTACCCCTTGATGCCACATCCGCTTATCGCATACGGAGACGTGGCTATCCCCTTAACTCCGCATAGGTGACAGGGGTGGCACTGGAGCAGGCCCTCAAGAGGCGGTCGAAGCCCTGCCCAGGCCAGAAACGGCGGTTGAATCGGTAGCAGAATTCATCGAGGTATTTTTGAAGATGCT
>JACQYS010000030.1 GCA_016208105.1 Desulfovibrio sp. | reverse complement strand
CGACGGCCGTGCTCCAATCGCCATTATTTATCCCGGAGCCTTACAGCGGCAGAGTCAGCTCGATTGACGCTCAGAACTCGTCGAGCCCGTCATATCGACGATGGGATGAGAATCTCAGAGAGCGTGGTTCACGACAATCGTCTGCGTCAGATCGTCTGCGTCAGATCGTCTGCGTCAGATCGTCTGCGTCAGATCGTCTGCGTCAGATCGTCTGCGTCAGATCGTCTGCGTCAGCGTCTGCGTCAGATCGTCTGTGTCTGCGTCACAGATCGTCTGCAGCAGATCGCCTGCGCCTGCGTCAGATCGTCTGCGTCAGCGTCCGATCGTCTGCGTCTGTGTAAGATCGTCAGCGTTAGCGTTGGCGTCTGAATCAGCGTTTGAATCAGAAGATCGGATCACGAGCGATAGACCGTCGGCCAGTATTAGGTCAGATAGTCAGTCACCGGCTTACTTTCGATCTCCAGCAACGGCTCGCTTACGACCCCCGACCCCCGACGCCATCCGATGAGTTCTGCGCGGTCGTGCCTCGCGCCACATCGCGAATGCTGACGCTGACGCAGACGATCTGACGCAGACGATCTGACGCAGACGATCTGACGCAGACGATCTGACGCTGACGCAGACGATCTGACGCTGACGCAGACGATCTGACGCTGACGCAGACGATCTGACCCTGACGCAGACGATCTGACGCTGACGCAGACGATCTGACGCTGACGCAGACGCTGACGCAGACGCTGACGCAGACGCTGACGCAGACGCTGACGCTGACGCTGACGCAGACGATCTGACGCTGACGCTGACGATCCGACGCTGACGCAGACGATCTGACGCTGACGCAGACGATCTGACGCTGACGCAGACGATCTGACGCTGACGATCTGACGCAGACGCAGACGCAGACGATCTGACGCAGACGCAGACGATCTGACGCAGACGCAGACGCAGACGATCTGACGCAGACGCAGACGCAGACGATCTGACGCAGACGCAGACGCAGACGATCTGACGCAGACGCAGACGATCTGACGCAGACGCAGACGATCTGACGCAGACGCAGACGATCTGACGCAGGCGCACACGATCGACGCTGACGCAGACGCCGACGATCTGACGCAATTGCGCGGATTTCCGAAGGACGCTTGGGAGCGCAATTTGGCCCTCGAGCTCTTCGCTCCGCAATGGTTGACGATCGCAATGACGGGCAGCGACTCGATTCGTCGGCGAGAGCTTGCTCGATCTTCGAAGCTCCGGTGTTGTTGTCTGAGTGAGCACCCGCGAGGCGAGCGACCATCGGGCGAACGCGCGGCAGTGTTCTGCGAGTCCGTTCTCCTACACACGGACGGTCTCCCTGTGGGCGTCCTGCCGATTCCGAAGGTCCCTGGCTCCATTGACGACGCTCGCCGTCCTAGTCGCCGCTTGCTCTGGCTCGACTTCGCCCGGGGTCGATACCGGCCCCTCGGACGCGGGGCTCGCGGACGCCGGGCCCGCCGACGCGGGACTCGGCGATCCCGGCTCGCTCGTCGGCGCCTTCAACCTCGAGCTTGTCGCACCCTCCGGAGAGATCCCCGGCTCCACCACGCTCGTCGGTCGCGTCTCTGACGGGCCTACGCCTTCTCAGATCGTCTGGGAGCCTCTGCGCTCCGAAGCTGACTGCGTGCTCGAGATTCCGAGGGTACCGTTTTGCGACCCCGGCTGCGGTGGCGGCGCCGCTTGTGTCGAGAACGACCAATGTTCGTCCTACCCAAGCGCGCGCAGCGTGGGCGCGGTGGTCGTCGACGGTCTGCTGACCGAGAGCGGGAACGGCGAAGTCGCTCTGGTGGTCGTCGCCAACAATTATCAACTCCCGGCGGCTCCAAAGCTCACCTATCCAGCGTTCGGGCAGAACGACCCCATTATTCTCAGGGCGAGCGGAGGCGTGGTGGACCCTTTCGAAATTCGGGCTACAGGAATCAGCCCGTTGACCGTCACGAGCACTTCGCTCCAGCTGGTTTCGGAAAGATCGCTCACTTTGACTTGGAATTCGTCTGGACCGAGCGCCGACGTTCGAATCCACATCAAGCTCGACATCAGCCATCACGGCGGGTCGAAGGGCAGAATCCAGTGCGAGCTCGAGGACACGGGTGCCTTCGAGCTCCCTCGGACCCTCCTGGGTGAGCTCCAGGGGTTCGGGGTCGCCGGATTTCCCACTGTCGTCCTGACTCGCCAGTCCCGCGGCGCGACGGCCATCGCGCTTGGGCGCGTCGAGCTTCGCGTACTCTCGGTCGTCGAACGGCCCGTCGAAATCCCTGGGTTGACCTCCTGCACGACCAACGAAGAGTGCCCGAACGGGCAAAGCTGCCAAACCAACCTGGCCTGTGGTTGAGCAAGAAGTATGAAACCATCGATGAAACGGCACACGATCTCCACCTTGGTCCCTACTCTCCGCCTCCGCGGACTCTCTCTCGCCGCGACGACGCTGGCCGTCGCGTGTGCCGAGCCCCCTACGACAGAGCTCGATCCGAGGTCGCAGGACGCGCGCCCGTGGACCGACGGACCGTCACTCCACGAAGATGGGGGCAGAGATCCCGATGACTCGGGGCAGGTGGGTCCGACCGACGCGGGATTCGTCGACGCCGGCGCTCCGCCCGCGCTCTTCAGCTTCTTCGCTACGAGTCTCCGCGCGATGCAGGAGGTCTCTGGGACCTCCGAGGGCTTCGGCGGTGACTTGCGCTTCGGAGAGTCCGGACCCGGTGCAGGGCTCCGCGGCGCGGACAGCATTTGCACCGCGATCGCTGAACGAAGTATGGCGGGCGCCGGCGCCAAGGGTTGGCGAGCCTTTCTCTCCGCCACCGCCGACGAAGACGGCCATCAGGTCGACGCCATCGATCGCATCGGGGAGGGGCCTTGGTATGATCGCCTGGGTAGGCTCCTCGCCGCGAACAAAACGGACCTCCTCCACGATCGCCCGCAGGGCGGCGACACCGCCATCGTCAACGACCTCCCGAACGAAGACGGAGTCCCAAATCATCGGCCGGATCCGACCGAAGGGCAGGTCGACAATCATGACTTTCTCACCGGGACGAATGAACGAGGTCGACTCTACTCATCGACCGCGACATGCAAAGACTGGACGAGCGCGGAGGGTGACCGCGCCACCGAAGGCAAGCCTCGCGTGGGTCACTCGTGGCCTCGCAGCGGTCCAGGTGGCCCAGGTGGACCCGGCGGACCCGGCGGCAACGTGAACCCGGCCAACTGGATGTCCGCCCTCGACGAGTCCGGCTGCGCGGCGGGCGTGGCCATCGTCGAACGCGGTCCGCCCCAACCCACCGAAGTCACCGTCGGCTCCGGCGGTGGGTATGGCGGAATTTATTGCTTCGCACTCACACCGTAGGCACCAACATGAGTCATTCGCAGCGCGCAACTCGATGCGCAGGGCACACGACCGGTCCGACCTCTCCACCGCTCGCATGCACGATCGCTGCAGTCGCGAGCCTCCTCGGAGTCGCTGCGTGCGCGACTGAAGCTGAGCCTTCTGGCGTCGTCGAACAGGTCTGCCAGATCGCGACGACTGCGACGGCCCCGGAGTCGCTCGAGATCGTGGGCTGCTACTCGGACTTTCAGGCGCTGGCCTCCGCGAAGCTCGACACGAGTATCCCAGGAGCGCGGTCGGTCAAAGTCGTCTACGACCGCACCGACGGCCAGCTCTACTTCCAAAACAGCCTGAAGTACCAAATTCACTACGACTTCGCCAAAGCGCACCTCTCCGGCAGAGATTTGCCGCTCGTCTCGGCGTTGAGCGAGTTCAATCAGTCCGAGTATTTCAGTCCTGAGCGGCGATTCATCCTCGGTGCGGTCACCCACTACGAAGGACCTCACATCTGGGCGGTCGAGCTCGCGCCCTACGACACGGCTTCGAGCGAAATGATTCTCACGTTGTTCCGCGAGGTCAAGGCGAGCGTCTACTTCGGCCCCGAGCTCTCCTTCCACCCGACCTCCGTGGCCGTCGCCTCGGAGGCCCGATCGCTGCCAGACGAAGTCCCAATTCGGACGACCGACGACATCTATCTGGGTATCGACTACCAACCCCTCAATCTCGCGACCGCCACGGGAAGGCTGCGAATCATGACCGCGGCGGAGCTGGAGACGACGTACGTCGGTTACCGCGACATCGTGGTCCTCGACGTGGTCCCGAACGACATATCGGTCGTGAGTGGAATCGTCACCGAAGAATTTCAGACGCCGCTCTCGCACATCAACGTGCTGTCGAGAAATCGACGAACGCCCAACATGGGGTTGAAGGGCGCCACCCACAATCCCACGATCCGAGCCCTCGAGGGAGCATGGGTCGAGCTGAACGTGGGATCTTTCGAATGGACCCTTCGCGAAGTGACCACGGCCGAAGCCGAAGCCGAGTGGGCGATCCGGCGCCCTTCGCCCGTCGTGCTCCCCGCGGTCGATACTCACGTAACCGAGCTCCGCAACATCGAAGACGTCGTCGTCGAGACGGCCACCGTCCCTCTGCGAGACGCCATCAAGAGTGCGACCCTAGCCTTCGGGGGCAAAGCCGCTCACTACTCGGTTCTGGCCAAAACGGAGGGCGTACCCACTCCAAAGGCCTTCGCCGTGCCGGCCTTCCATTACCTCCAATTCATGAATGGGAACGGGTTCTTTTCCAGAGTCGACGAGCTCCTGTCGAACGACCAGTTCGTCTCAAGGGCGGAGGTCCGTGATGCCGAGCTCGCGAAGCTGCGGGCCGCCATTCACGACGCGCCCGTCGACGAGGCCTTCCAGGCCGCTCTCCGGTCCAAGCTGAGCTCCGACTACTCGGGCGCTCGCATGCGATTCAGGAGCAGCACGAACAGCGAGGACCTCGAAGGCTTCCCTTGCGCAGGCTGCTATGAGTCGCATACTGGCGACCCTCTGGACTGGGACGACGTCCTATACGCCATCAAGGACACCTGGGCCTCCATCTGGCTCTTTCGCACGTTCGAGGAGCGCGCTTACAACGGTATCGATCACAAGTCGGTGGCGATGGCTCTCCTCGTTCACCACAGCTTTCCGGACGAGGAAGCCAACGGCGTGGCGGTGACGAGCAACCCGTTCGACCCCTCCGGCCTTCAGCCCGCGTTCTTCGTGAACGTGCAATTCGGCGGAGACGTCGAGGTCGTACATCCGCCGCCGGGCACCACGAGCGATCAAATCTTGTATTTCCACTCGGAACCCAACCAACCGGTGAGTTACCTCTCGCACAGCAACCTGATCCCAGAAGGCCAGGCCGTCTTGACTCGCAGCCAGATTCACGAGCTCGGCGAGGCGCTGAGCGCCATTCACGAACGTTTCTCCTCGGCCTACGGTCCCAAGGCTGGAAATGAGGGATGGTACGCAATGGACGTGGAGTTCAAATTCGATGGCGAGGCAGGGCAGACCGCAAGGTTGGCGATCAAACAGGCTCGCCCGTACCCTCCGCCGAGCTGACCTGTTTCGCAGAATCAGGAAAATCCGCGGAGTTTTCTCCAGAGTGTGTTCCGAGCGATTCCGAGCACCCGCGCGGCGTCGGACTGAGACCCGTGACACGCCTCGAGCACGCGCAAGATGTGCTCCTGCTCGACTTCAGCCAAGGTCCGGAGGTCCTTCTCGAGTTTGGCTTCGCTCCTTGCCTCGACGGGCCTGCGTCGAATTCCGGACGACACTGGTCTCATGACCTCGTCGGGCAGATCGGAGTCCTGGACTTCGGGTCCTCGCGCCAAGGCCGCGCCGTGCTTCACCGCGTTCTGAAGCTCCCGGACGTTGCCTGGCCAGGGGTGAATCAAGAGCCTCCGCTGGGCCTGTTCGGAAAATCGCTTGGCCAGCGTCCGCTCTTCCGCGAGAAACTCGCTCGCGAGCGGAAGAATATCGTCGGCGCGCTCACGCAAGGGCGGGACGCTCAGCGTGAGCACTTTCAGGCGAAAATAGAGATCTTCGCGAAACAGACCGGCCTCGACTCGAACCTCCAGTGGGCAGTGGGTAGCGCAGATGATTCGAAGATCGACCGCGAATGGTTGACTTTCACCGACTCTCCGCACCTCACCGTCCTGGAGGGCACGAAGGAGCTTGGCCTGCAGTGGGAGCGGCATCTCACCAATTTCGTCGAGGAAAAGAGTACCCCCGTCGGCCTCCTCGAACAGACCACGGCGCGCGTTACCGGCGCCGGTGAATGCACCCTTCGAATGACCAAATAGCTCGCTCTCGAGTAAGTCGGCCGGGAGCGCGGCCACGTTGACCGCGACGAAGGGCTTGGTCGAGCGCGTGCTGTTGCCGTGAAGGACGCGCGCCACCACCTCCTTGCCCGTTCCCGTCTCTCCGAAGACCGCGACGGGCGCGTCGCTGTGCGCGAACTGGGCAGCCCGCTTCAGCAGGTCCTGCATCGCGAGACTCTCGGCGATCACTCGATGTGAACGCCGGAACTTTGGCGCAAGGGGGACGAGGCCGCAGACGCCGCACGCACAGTCTTCCTTCGAGCGAGAGTCCTCCGTACGTTGTTGTTCCATGCGCTCCAAACTGGAACATGGCTCTGCGCAAAACTCAACTCGATGAGACAATTCGCCGCGCCCTGGCGGAGAGTCATTCTCCCGCTCTGTCGGGACCGCGCTCGACCTGGCGCTCGTCGCCGCCGAGCGACGTTTTCCCGGGTGCGCTCGGCGCTCCCGATCGATTCTGGTCCTTCGTTTCACGTGCGGCGCGTTCCATCGCGAAGGTTTTGCGAATCGGGCCGAGCGAGTACGGAGACGACGCGATTCATGCGTTCCAGTCGTTCCGTTCTGTAACTCTGTTTTGTAAGTTCGGAGGGCGCTCAGAAGACGAAGGGAAGGTCGACCTGCAACAGCTTGTACTCCGCCCCGGTGTCGCCAAGGCCCATCGGGTCGTCGAGGCCCACAGCGAACGATAGGCCCGGGCGCAGCCACATCCCGTCCCCCAAATCGACGTGGACTCTGGGCCCAAAAGCAACTGTGAGGTTGTCCACCGCGGGGTTGTCGTCGACCTTGGTCACCGTGTCGTTGACGAGCCACCGTTGATATCGGAGCTCCGCGCCGACCGATAGCGCCGACGCCACGAAATAGCCCACGTGAAGGCCGGACGTGAGGTTGAACCGAAACGAGTCTTTGTCGACGGCATCTCCCCGCGCGCGAATGAGGAACAGCGTCGTCAGCTCGGCTTGAACGGTGAGACCCGA
Source organism: Desulfovibrio sp. (assembly GCA_016208105.1). Lineage (NCBI taxonomy): Bacteria > Pseudomonadati > Thermodesulfobacteriota > Desulfovibrionia > Desulfovibrionales > Desulfovibrionaceae > Desulfovibrio > Desulfovibrio sp. The sequence continues at coordinate 23,293 of JACQYS010000030.1, read as the reverse complement.
GCTCACCCACGCCAAGCCCACGCCGGGGAAGATCGTCAAGTAGTTCATCCCGAACATGGCGTTATCCATCGCCGACCGAGCCGGGATCCCTGCGAGCACCGCAGCTCGGGTCGCAGCCGTGGGTGAGTCTCCGCCGCCCGACCCCACCGGGATCGTAACGCCGGTGAACAAGTTGAGACGGTAGTCCCCGAGCTTGAGCGAGTAAGATCCGGCGACCGCCGCGTTGGTCAATCCCATGGCGCCGTCGGCACCCTCTGGGGAGTTCTGCACGACGCCCAAGCGGATCAAGGCCGCGAGTTGATCGCTGAGCTTGTAGCTGAAGAGCGCGAGCACGGGGATCGTAGTGGTGGGCTTGGCGATCGCGACCACCGTGTCCAGTCGAACCACGTTGACCGCGACAACCGGCCGCAGGCCGAACGGGAGCGAGTATGGCGGGGGCTTCGGCGGCGCAGAGTTTGCGATTGGCGGCGCAGAGTTATCAGTTTGGGTAAGGACTGTCAGTGCGAGAACGATGTTCGTAAGCATGGGGTGTTTGCTTTCAGATGTCGTGCCGAAGCGGGGGCGTCCAATTCCGCGCAGTCGCAGGTAGCGATCAGCCGTTGGCCGGGCGCTTGCTAGGCAAGCCGGCGTGGAACCGGACGCGGTCGCTGACTTGGCTCGTCGCTGGCTCAGAGCAAGGTGCAGAGCCGTAGAGATCGAGCTCGGCGCGCCGGTCCCAGTGACTGAGGACGAAGAAATCACTCGCGTGCGTGCTGCGACCGAGGTGAGTTTGCCCGCTCTCTTCCGACGTGTATTCGACCACGGCGTTCTGCTCGGCCGCGGGTTTCGGCAGACGCACGACCGTCCAAAAACTCATTCCGGGTCCGGGACACAGGAGCTGCTCGGCGTCCACGAGCTCCTTCCTCGCCTTCGGGTCGAGTGCCTCGCGAATGAGTTCAGGCCGACCGAGTCAGACTGGGTGCTGGAGCGACGCCCCTGTCAGAACCGAGACTCCGCGGTCTGCTCGTACTTTCGCGAGGCCAGCATGGGGCTCGTTTCCGGGCTGTCGGCCACTCAGGCTCTCTCGCGCGTCTCCAGCGCAGGGATCGGAGGCTCCGCGTGCATCGACGTTCTCCACGACGCCGCCGATCTGAAGGCGCGATATCTGCCGATCCCTCGCGAAATGAACGACGGACTCACCGCGGTCGCGACGCTCGTGGGGAAGGCTGGAGGCCGGTCGCCCGAGTACCTCGGCGTCGCCGAGGGCAAGCTTCATTACACACTCCCTGAAAATCCAGGCGGCCCGAGCGTGCGCTCCATGTTCGAGCGCGCCGTGGGCCGACGATTTCCAGGACTCCCTCTCGTGGAAGTCGTGCCCCGCGCGGTGCTCGACGCATGAATTCAGTGAATCGACTCGAAAAAAGGAGCTCCACATGAACGATGACGGTAACTCGAAAAAGCAACCCCCACCCCAACTCTCCCGGCGCGGGCTGCTCAAGGGACTCATCGGCGGAGGTGTCCTCGTGTCCGCGCAGGCGGCGTCGGCTGCGCCGCTCCGGTTCCTGAAACCGCTACACGTCGACAACCCGCTCGCGAGCTACCCGAGCCGGGACTGGGAGAAGGCGTACCGCGACATCTTCCGGGCGGACTCCTCCTTCGTGTTTCTGTGCGCGCCCAACGACACTCACAACTGCCTGCTCCGAGCTCACGTGAAGAACGGAGTCGTGGCTCGCATCGGACCGACTTACGGATACGGTCAAGCCGAAGACCTGTACGGAAATCGAGCCTCCCACCGCTGGGACCCGCGCCTGTGTCAGAAGGGTCTGGCGCTCGTCCGCCGCATCTACGGAGACCGGCGAGTCAAGTCTCCGATGGTCCGCAGGGGTTGGAAGGAGTGGGTCGATGCCGGCTTCCCGCGGGGCGCCGACGGACGCCCCGATCCGAAGTACTTCCAGCGCGGCAAGGACAAGTGGCTCCGTGCGTCCTGGCCCGAGGCCTACGACATGGCGGCCAAGGCGCTCGAAAACATCGCCAGGACGTACTCGGGCCCGAAGGGCACCGAGATGCTCCGCGCCCAAGGATACGACCCGGCGATGGTGGAAGCCATCGAAGAGTCGGGAGCGCAGACCATCAAGTGCCGCGGCGGCATGGCGTTCCTCGGCGCCACACGCATCTTCGGCCTCTACCGCTTCGCCAACTCCCTCGCCCTCATGGACGCCAAGGTCCGAAACGTCCCGCCGGAGAAGGCGCACTCGGCTCGCGGCTGGGACAGCTACTCATGGCACACCGACCTGCCGCCCGGACACCCCATGGTCACCGGCGCTCAGACCAACGACTTCGATCTGTTCGCGGTCGAGCAGTCCAAGCTCTGCCTCGCCTGGGGCATGAATTGGATCACCACCAAAATGCCCGACTCCCACTGGCTCACCGAAGCCCGGCTCAAGGGCACCAAGGTCGTGTCCATCACGGTCGAATACAGCGCGACCGCCTCCAAGTCGGACGACGTCATCGTCATTCGACCGGGGACCGACCCTGCGTTCGCCCTCGGCCTCGCGCAGGTCATTCTCTCGAAGAAGCTCTACGATGAGTCGTGGGTCGCTCGAAACACGGACCTGCCGTTCCTGATCCGGCTCGACACGCTGCAGCCGCTCCGGCCCGAGGAAGTCATTCCGGGCTACAAGACCCAACCACCCGCCAATTTGGCTCAGGTCAAAAAGGGCGAGAAGCCGACGCCCGCAAACGCTCAGCGAGGCCAGCTCGTCAACGAGGCGATGGCGGGTGAGTTCCTCCCGTTCGTCGTCTTCGACAAGGCCAAAAAGCCGGTGGCGGTCACCCGCGACGAGTGGGGCGAGAAGGCCAAGAGCATCTCCCCGCAGCTCTTCGCCAAGGCGAAGCTCAAAACGATCGATGGCAAGGAGGTCGAGGTTCGCACGGTCGCCGATCTCATGAAGGAGTACCTAGACGCCAACCTCCAGCCGGAGCAGGTCGAGGCACTCACCGGAGCGCCGAAGAAGGCGGTGGTCGGTCTCGCCACGGAGATCGCCAAGAACCCCGAGAAGACTCTGTTTGCCAACGGCATGGGGCCGAATCAATTCTACAACGCGGACCTCAAGGATAGAGCGATCTTCCTCGTCGCCGCGCTGACGCGAAACGTCGGCTTCCTGGGAGGCAACGTCGGGAGCTACGCCGGCAACTACCGCGGGGCGCTCTTCGCGGGTCTGCCGACCTTCGTGCTCGAGGACCCCTTCAACGTTCAGCTCGACCCCACCGCCAAAGTGCAGATCAAGAAGATCCTGCACTACGACTCCCTGCACTACTACAACTATGGTGACCGCCCGCTCCGGGTCGGCAACAAGTTGTTCACCGGCAAAAGTCACATCCCGTCGCCGACCAAGGCGATGTGGAGCAACAACTCGAACTCGGTGATCGGAAACGTCAAGTGGCACTTCGACGTCGTCCACAACACCCTTCCAAAGATCGAATTCATCTCCTACGCGGATTGGTGGTGGACCGGCTCCTGCGAATATTCCGATCTGATCTTCGGCTGCGACTCGTGGGCCGAGTTCAAGCACACGGACATGACCGGGTCGCCGACGAACCCGTTCCTGCAGCTGTATCCGAAGACGCCGCTGCCGCGGATCTTCGACACGAAGTCCGACATCGAAATCATCGCCGGCGTGGCGAAGTCGCTGGCGAAGCTGGTCAAGGAGCCGCGGCTCGCGGACATGTGGAAGTTCGTCGATGAGGACAAGGTCGAAGCGTACCTCCAGCGGATCGCCGACGCCTCCCCCACGCTGGTCGGATACAAAATCGAGGAGCTCCACAAGAAGGCCGCGAACGGCGTCCCTGCGCTCCTGAACACGAGAACCTACCCCCGAGCATCCTCCTTCGAGCAGGCCAAGGGAGAGATCCCTTGGTACACGAAGTCAGGTCGGCTCGAATTTTACCGACCGGAGCCCGAGTTCATCGAGAACGGCGAGAACCTCGTCGTCCACCGGGAACCCATCGACTCGACGCACTACGAGCCCAATGTGATCCTCGCGAAGCCTCACGTCGCGATTCGCCCTGCCGGGCCGGAGACTTATGGGTTGGCCCGCGACAATCTCTCCACCGAGGTTCGGCAGGTTCGTCACGTCCTCATGACTCCGGCCGAATTGCTGGCGTCGGTGCACCCGCTCAAGGCGAAGGGCTTCGGAACCCACGTCTACCACACCCCCAAATACCGCCACGGCGCCCACACGACGCCGGTGGACACCGACTTCACCGGTGTGTTGTTCGGCCCCTTCGGTGACGTGTACCGGCACGACCGACGGCTCCCGAGCGTCACCGAAGGCTACGTCGACATCAACCCCGACGACGCCCAAGCGATGGGGATCGACGACGGTGAGTACGTCTGGATCGACGCGGACCCCGAAGATCGCCCGTATCGCGGGTGGAAGGAGGGCAGCCCGGAAATGAAGGTGTCCCGCCTCCTGCTCCGGGCCCGATACTACCCGGGCACGCCGAAGGGGATCGCGCGGACTTGGCACAACATGTATGGCGCCACGTTCGGCAGCGTCCTCGGACACGAGACCCGCACCGACGGGCTCGCCAAGAATCCGGAGACCAACTACCAAGCCATGTACCGCTACGGCAGTCACCAAAGCGCCACCCGCGCCTGGCTGAAACCCACACTCATGACGGACTCGCTCGTTCACAAAGGCATGTTCGGTCAGCTCGTCTCGAAAGGCTTCGAGCCCGACATTCACTGCCCGGTGGGCGCTCCCCGCGAGAGCTTCGTCAAAATCTCCAAGGCCGAGCCCGCCTCGATGAAGGGTACGGGCCGGTGGAGGCCGGTCGCCCTGGGCCTGAGACCCAAGAACGAGCGCGAGACGATGAAGATCTACCTCGCTGGCGGCTTCGTGAAGACCTGAGGTGACTCATGAGTGTCAAAAATTGGCAAATCAAGCGCGACATGGCCTATCCCTACGAGGAACATCGACCGAAACGGCAGTGGGCGATCGTCTTCGACCTCAATAAATGCATCGCGTGCCAGACCTGTACGCTCGCGTGCAAGACGACCTGGACCTCGGGCAAGGGTCAGGAGTACATGTTCTGGAACAACGTCGAGACCAAGCCCTACGGCGCCTACCCGATGGCGTGGGATCTCAACGTACTCGAAAAACTGGGTCGACAAGACTGGGCCAAGAACGGAACTTACTCCGGAAAGACCATCTTCGAAGCGGCTCCGGCTTCGGAGCGTGTGGTTCACTTCGCGCCTACCGACGAAGACTGGATGTATCCGAACGTCGGCGAGGACGACTGCGCGGGTCAACTCAACGCCCAGGGTGAGTACATCGACCAGCTCCCGCACGACCAGTGGTTCTTCTATCTCCCCCGAACGTGCGCGCATTGCACGTATCCGGCCTGTCTCGCGGCCTGCCCCCGCAAGGCGATCTACAAGCGGGAAGAGGACGGCATCGTGCTCATCGATCAGTCCCGCTGCAAGGGATACGGAGAGTGCGTCCGCGCGTGCCCGTACAAGAAGTCGATGTACAACCCGATCACACGCACCAGCGAGAAGTGCGTGGGTTGTTATCCGGCCGTCGAGCAAAGCATCCAGCCCCAGTGTGTCGTGAATTGCATCGGCAAGATCCGCGTGATGGGATTCATCAACCCTCCGTGGAAAGCGAGAAAGGACAACCCGATCGACTATCTCGTCCACGAGAAGCAGATCGCGCTCCCGTACTATCCACAGCTCGGCCTCGAGCCGAACATCTACTACATCCCGCCGATCCACGCCGATCGCGCCTACTTGCGACAAATGTTCGGTCCGCAGGTCGACGGAGCGATGGATCGCTATCGGAAGCTGACGAGCGACCCGGTGGCTCAGGGACTGCTCGTACTCATGGGCAGCACCGATCGAATCATGCACGGCTTCAAGGTGGACGGCGGCAAGGCCCAAGGATTCGACGAGTTCGGCAAGGAGCTCGTGAGTGTCCCGGTGACCGAGAATGTCATCGTACGAGACGCCTTCGACGAGACGCGAAAAGTCGCGCGGAACAACACGCCATGAGGAGCCGAGTCGTGAAGAAGCTGCTGATCATCCCCGCAATCCTCGTCGGAACGGTCCTCGTCGGAACGGTCCTCGTTGGAACGGTGACCTCCGCGTCAGCGGGGGAGATTCTCGTCAAGGCGACGAAGGACAAGCTCGGCGAGCCCGACCCCAACGCCAAGTACTGGGAGGGTGTGCCGATCGAACCAGTGACGTTGATGGCGCAACCCATGGCCATACCTCGGCCCGCGTCGACGACGACGCCAATGGTCCAGGTACAAGCGGTGCACGACGGGCGTGTCATGGCCGTGCGACTCCGGTGGGCGGACGCGGACGTAAACGAGGCTGGGCGCCTCGGTGAATATTCGGACGCAGCGGCGATGCAGTTCCCCGTCAAAGCGGGGCCTCCGCCGCCCGTCTTCATGGGAGCCAAGGACCTGCCGGTTCACATCTTCCACTGGCGCGCCCAGTACCAGCGCGACAAGGAGCGCGGCAAACCTACGATGCGCGATCTGTACCCCAACATGTCGATCGACATCTATCCGATGGAGTTTCGAGATCCGGGGTCAGTGGGTCAGAAATCGGACGCCGAACGCGAGAAGTTCTCGCCTGGGCGCGCCGAGGGCAACCCACAGGCCTACGAAAAAACCGGAGTGGACGAGATCCTGGCCGAAGGGTTCAGCACGAGCTCGGTCCAGGAGGGTCACGGAAGTCTAGGACGGGCGGTGTGGGTCAACGGTGAGTGGCTGCTCGTCATTACGCGACAGTTGATGGTCGAGGGTGGATCGACCCTGACGCCCGGTGGCCGGAGCTTTGCCGGCTTCGCGGTATGGCAGGGCGGGAACGCAGAGGTGGGCTCCCGAAAGTGCGTGACGATGAGTTGGACACCGGTGCTGGTCGAAGGAGGGGTGAAATGAACGAGCTTGCCGCGAGCACGAACCCCTCTGCGGATCCGAAGAGCTCCGGCCTTGCGGAGGCCTCGAAGCCGCTTTTGGAGCCGAGTCCGAACGCTCTAGACTTGGATAGCGCTCCGCGTCTTTGGGCGCTCGGTCGACGGTTCTCACTGGGTTCTCTGTTGCTGGGCTATCCGACGGAGTCTTTTGGCCAGGAGCTCGTTGGCATGAGAGACGTCGTGAACGAGCTCCTCGAAGGTGTGCCGGCCCTCGATATCGAGCTCGACCTCGATGATTTGAGGTCCGAGTATGTTGCGCTGTTCGATCGGGGCGCGGCCTCCGTGTACGAGTCTGAGTATGGCTCCCACAAGGGGCTCTCGAAGGGTAACGATCTCGCCGACGTCATGGGCTTCTATCAAGCCTTCGGGTTCGCGCTGGCGGAGTGTCACGAGATGCCCGACCACATCGCCGTGGAGCTCGAGTTCTATGCTGCGCTGCTCATGAAGGAGTCCTTCCTCACTCAGGCCGGGGACGCTGAGGGTGTCGAGATCGTGCGGGACGCGGAGGCGAAGTTCCTCACGCGCCACCTCGGCGGCTTCGTCACCGCGCTGGCGAGCTCACCTGCGGTCACTCAGAGCGCTTGGTTCGGCCCGCTCTTGCTCGAGGTCGCCCGTTGGGTCGACGGAGAGACGCGACGACTGGGTGTTAGCGCGCAAGAACGGACACGTAGCGAGCCGGAGGGCGAGAGCATGGAGTGCGCGACGCCCGGGCTGCGCGTGCTCGAGTCGTAGGCTAGATCGCCAAGCAGTCCAGACTCTCAGCGGGCCCTGCGTTTCGATCGTAGCCGCGTCGCGTGCTCTCCGATCTCGAGGGAGATACCACGACGGCCCACTTCCCTAGCGCGGCGGGATTGCGTTTCGGCGTGGCTAGACCTAGCCCGCTTCGATGGCTCACGAGCCAATCCGACGAACGATGCCGTTCGTCTTCGCCGCCGTGGGCCTCCTGTCGCTCCTCTCCGTAGGTTGGCTCGGGATGCTGCCTGACGGCATCCTCAGCGGGCGCGGGGCGCTCCTTGGAGCCTCAGGCCTCGGCCTCTTGATCGCAGCTACGCTCTCGCGGGCGAATTCCACGCTCGCAGGGTTGCTGGCCCTCCTCGTCTCGATTCAGGCCGCCGGTTTCGCACTCACCGACGCCGGGCCGACTGTTCGGTACCCCCACCTATTTCCACCGGCGCGCTGGCTCGAGCCCAACGCCCTGTTCGCGCTCGCAGTCGTCATCGTCTCGGGGGTGGCCATCGGAACGAGATTTCGCGAGATCGCGGGGATCTGGAACGCCGCGAGAGATGCCCTCGGACTTCGGTCCTGGGTGCTCCTCGCGCTGACCGCCCTCTTCTTCGTAACCGGCGCCGTACTCTCCAAGAGCCCGGTTGAGTCATTCGCAGAGCTCGCCCTTGGTTTCTTGCTCCGAGCCTTGGGGCTGCTAGTGGCAAGCTTGCTCGCTGCTTCGATCCCGAAGTCTTGGGCGAGTCGAACGAGTGCCGCTCTCGACCGTCGACTCCTGCTGTTCGCCACGACGTGGGTACTGCTGATCACCAGCGCCCTCGCCTACTTCGTCTATCAACGCCATCCGCACGTTCCCGACGAGGTCGCCTACCTCCTTCAAGCGCGGTATCTCGCCGAAGGGAAGCTGTGGCTCCCGAGCCCGCCCGTTCCCGAGGCCTTCGATACCGATCTGATGAGCCTCGTGGGAGATCGGTGGTTCAGCCCGACTCCGCCCGGATGGCCCATGCTGCTGGCGATCGGCGTCCTCTTCAAAGTCTCGTGGCTCGTGAACCCGATCGTCAGCGCCGCGACCGTACCCTTGGCCTACTCGGTCACGCGAAGTGTCGCGGGAATCCGGGAGGCGAAGTGGGTCGTACTCCTATTCGCGACATCTCCCTGGTTTCTCTTCATTGGCATGAGTTATATGGGTCATGCTTCCGCGCTGTGCCTGACTCTCGCCGCGACGTGGCTGGTCGATCGAGTTCGGCAGGGGCGAAGTTGGGGACTCATGATCCCAGCGGGACTGGCGATCGGCATCGTGAGTTGGACCCGGCCCCTCGAAGGCGTGACTCTCGCTGTCGCTCTCGGTCTTTGGACCCTGAGCTTCGAAGGGAAACGCAGGCGCGCTCTCCTGCCGCTAGCCGTCGCCACGGCCCTGGTCGGATCCGCACAGCTCCTCTACAACCAGCTTCTGACCGGGAACGCCTTGTTGTTTCCGATCACCGAGTACTGCAATCGACTCTACGGTCCGGGCTCCAACGATCTCGGATTCGGGCCCAATCGAGGCCTGAATTTTGGCGGGCTCGATCCGTTTGCTGGCCACGGACTGAGAGACGTCGTCCTGAACGGCCACATCAATGTCGCACTCATAAACCTGGAGCTCCTCGGTTGGGTGACCGGCTCGCTGCTAGGTATCTTGGTCCTCTTCGGATCGGGGAGGGCGCGCCGCTCGGACTATGGAGTCTTGGCTGCGGGCCTCTCCATCGTGTTCGTTCACAGTTTTTATTGGTTTTCGGGCGGTCCCGATTTCGGCGCTCGCTACTGGTATCTGGTGATTTTCCCGGGCTTGCTCCTGACCGCCCGCGGGATCGAGGTCGTCGCCGAAGCGGCCGCCGGCTCGGCCGAGCGCATTCGAGCGGCTGCGGTTGTGCTGTGCCTGCTGGCGGTCGGGTTGGGTGTACCTTTTCGTGCGGCCGACAAATATTTCCACTACCGACGCATGCGGCCCGACGTTCGGGAGCTCATCGCGGGCGGCACGCTGGGCCGATCTTTGGTGTTGATCGAGGGCAGGAGACATCCGGACTACGCGTCAGCGGTCATTTATAACCCAACCGATTTGAGCGCCAACGAGCCGATCCTCGCGTGGGATCGAGGCGAGGAACTGACTCGGAGGCTACGCGCCGCCTTTCCCGACCGGACGATTCTGAGGTTGCGAGGCCCGACGATCACGAACGGGCGCTATGAGATCGTGCGCGAGGAGCAGACGGGATCGCGCTACCCGTGAGATCAGCGGTCAGGCGCCTGGAATACTGCAAGCCCCGGATTCCGATCGGCGTACGGAGTCAGCGAATCAAGCCCGCCCGCAGCTTGAAGAGCCCGCGGAAAAATCGCGCCACGTCCATCGGGCGCACGTGGGAGCTCCCGTGCTCTCGCATCCGAGAGAACGCGTTCACCTCGATGACTTTCAAGCCCATCTGATACGCTTTGACCAAGATCTCCGGGTCGAGCAGCCAGTCCTTGGAAACGAGCCGCATGGCTTCGATCGTGGAGCGATGGAGGAGCTTCGGGCTGCCGTTGACGTCGAAGCTGCCAATACCGGGCCATAACGCGGCCATGGCCACGTTGTATCCGAACGAGGTGACCGAGCGATGCGCACCGTCCAGCCGAAATCTCCGGCGGACCTTGATCAGCGCGGGCTCTTTGAGGGTTCGAGCGATCTCGTACAGTCGGACGGCGTCCTCGGCGTCGATCTGACCGTCCGCCGGAATGATACCAACCCAGTCCGCGGTGCATGAGGGCAACGAAAAGAGCACACCAAACCCGTAGCCCTGGTTGACCTCGACGCGAACCGGAGTGATCGGCAGACCCTCTCTCGTGAGTTGCTCGATCAGCTCTCCGGTCCGATCGGTAGAGCCATTGTCGCACGCGACCAACTGGAGCTTGAAGCCTTCGCGCTGAAAGGCCCGGACGAACCTCGGGATGGTGTACGGGATGACGTCGGCCTCGTTGTAACAAGGCATGACGAAAGAGACGTCGGGTCGCTGCGGCGCAGCCGATTCGGCGTTCATGAGGCGCTAGAGTCGACCGGAGAGTGCGAAGACGAGCTCGGTCTGGTCGCGGTGAAGGAAGATCGGATTACGGATGCCGTCTCGGAGCACGGAGCCGCCGTGCTCCAAAGAGACGTCGAACGTAAGGTGAGGACCGTAGGAAGTACTCAGATACAGGTCCCAGCCAAAGTCCTGCGTCCATGCGGCATGGCCGCCGACCGCGTAGCCCAGGTACCAAATGGTGTACGCATCCAAACCTCCGGACACGGACAGGTCGCCCACCTCGAACATCGTATACTCGGCGAAGCCTAGCGCTTGTAGCGCCAGCCGGTTATTGGGAAACTGCTCGGTGCCCTTCTTGGTGGCGTACTCGAAAAACCGATAAATCGCCAATCCATCGAAGCCGACGCTGAAGTTCTCGAATGCCTCGATGATCGCTTTGCTCTCGAGGGCTGTGCCGACGATCAGATCGTTCGCCTGGCTCGGTCTCGACGTGGGGAGCCACAGCCGCGCATAGTGAGTCAATGAGAGCTCCCGCGAAAAACTAGGGAGCTCCACGGAGTGGGTGTACGAGAATGTGGCTCTGACGTCGTCGAAACGAAACGCCGAGTCGCCGACTTCGGCGACGAACCGCTCCCGAAGGCCCAACCGAAGGGCAGCGACGCCGCCCGAGATGACTGGGTAGCCTGCGGTCAAGCCGTAGCCGAGAGACCGATCACCCCGGGCAGTTTCGTCGGTGATGGCGAGCATGCGAAACTCCGCTGAGGCGCTCAGAAACGGCTTACTCGCCCGTGCGGCATCCTGAACCTCCCGGGCCAGGCGCTTTCGCTCTTCTTCACTCGCCTTGGCACCCGACTTCGAACTGTCAGGAGTCTCTTCGCTCGGCCGAGGCGCCTGAACGACGGGCGCCGGACCCTCCGTCTGCTCGGTCTTCTCCGCGACCTGTTGCTTCGCTGAAGTCGTCGCCGTGGCGACCCTCACCTTCGAAGGGGATGGCAGATTCAACACATCCGGCACGGCGGGCTCCGCGAGGTTCTCTCCGAGCCGCCGCGCGGGCGGAGGGACGTCCGGCATCGGCTCCGCGACGTTTTCGCCCGGGAGGACGAAGTTGTTCCTCACCTCCTCGGGCTCGTCTTGCGCGGTGGACGACGTCGCGACCTTGGGCTCCTCGGCGAACGCGCCGCTCCCGTAGGGGAGCAGAGTCAGGAGCGCCAACAGCGATACGCGGGCCATGTTCAGAACCCTACGAAGTTGTTGAAATACTCATAATACGCCAGGAGGATCTTGAGACCGAACGTGTCTTGATCTCGGCTCGCCGAGGCCATGCTCTCGTTGTACTCTTTGACGTACTGATAACTCACCGGGCTCCGCGACTTCGAAGCGACCAGGTGCCACAACTGATCCGGCAGATAGGTGTAGACGTACTCCTCGCCGTTGCTGGTGAAGATCCTCTGGGGGTTGTGGGGATCGGTGACGGTCTCGAGAATTCCAGCTCCGTACACCAGCTCGAGCTCCTCACGAGTCTCGAAGCGTTGGAGCGCAATGCGCTCCTTGAGCTCGATCGTGTCGACGAGGTTCGAGTTGGTCGCGTTCGCGAAGAGGAAGAGCGCGTAATACTTGAACCAGGGGAAGGTGTCGTAGTTGGCCCCGAGCATGTTGTCGAGCACGCGCTGGGACAGCGCGTAGTTACGGGTGCCGAACGGTGCGTCGTACATCGTCACGTAGGTGTAGACGTTGGGGTCGTAGTTGTAGACCTCCGACAAGTCCATGAACGCGAACATCGTGAAGAGCTTGTCGGTGATGATCCCCAAGCGAAGCAAGTCACCGTAGAAAGGGTCGTACTCATCTTGATAGTTCCGGAAGCTCGCGGGCTGGTTGATCACAGCGTCGTAGAAAGCCATGGTCATTCCGATCGCGCTGGACACGTCGTTGTACATGTCCTGGGCGATCTCGTCGTACTCCTGGTCGGTCAGCACGGTTCGCGTCGAATCCACCTGGTCGAGCCGCTTGAGCGTGTTCTGAATTTCGCCGCCGCCCCAGGTGAAAATTCCGAGGTACCAGAAGCGTTGAATCGAGAAGACCCAGTCATAGACGTCCCAGGCGTAGCCGGACGTATCCCAGAAAGTGCGGTAGGCCCTACGGTTCCTGATCTTGTAGAACCAGTCGTAGCGCTCGATGTGGTTGAGCACGATCTCCGACGGGGTCACGCCCAGGTCGAACATCTGGCACAGGGGCGAGCGACCGGCGTGTTCGTCGGTGCAGTAGAGCAGGTCGTCCTTCATGACTTCGGTCTTCTTTTCTTCAGACCCGTAAATCCAGGTGAGCGCGGCTTCGTCGTAAGCCCCCCAAGCTCGCGGTGAACCCGCCTCTTCGATCGGAGACACGTAGTCCATGACCGAGGCGCTGACTTCGCCGTCATGCATGTGCTTCGCGTCAGCGCTGCCGTAGAAGTTGTGCCGAAGCCCCAGGGTGTGGCCGAGCTCGTGAATCGCGGTCCGATACACGACCGCATCGAGAATTCGCTCCCGATATTGATCGTCGGACTCGAAGTGACCGTCCTTGCAGACTCGAGCTCCGCCGGCGATCGCATCGAGCGCATCTCCGATGTTGACCTCCTGAATGTTCTTGGAAGCCATGACTCGCTTCATCTCCGTGTCGAGCTCGTAGTGATTTCGCTTCCAATCCCGGAGTTGTTTGGCGAACTCGTCCTGCGCGAGCACCCCGACTTGGCTATCGAGCGGCCTCGTGCCGAACGGACTCTGTCCCGACGAGATCTTCGCGAGGCTTTGGGTAAACTCACGGTCGGCCTTCAGCCGGTCTCCGAGATCCGGGGGCGGCGTTCGGTAAACGTAGATGTTCCAGAATGGCTCGGCGTAACGGATCTCGGGGAGCAATCGATGGTAGTTGGCGAGAAACTCTTCCTTGGGTCGAGCCGGCGTCGGGATCATGTCGGCTTTGACGATCGAGTCTTCCGTCACCTCGGGAAGGTCCATCACGCGCCGCATCTCCTGGATGAGTGTGGACTTGAGCCGGGACTTCTGGTCGACGGGCGCGACGGTCTCCCCGGCCGTGCAAGTGATTTCTTCCCACTTCTTGCCGGCCTCGGGCGTCTTGGCGCCGAATTCCTCGAGGAAGTCCTGAATGAGGAAGCGGTACCTGTCGAGGCCGATTTCGTACAGGTTGACGTTTGCCGAGAAGACCTCTCCGGTTCGCGGGTCGGCCGTAGAAGGTCCGTAGCCGAGCAGGCCCTTGGTCGTGTCGATATCGCGGTGGAACGTGAAGAAGCTATACCGCAGATCGCCGACGTGCCGCGGCTTGCCGTCGAAGTCATGGTCCTTCACGTCGAGGCGAAGCTTGGCTCCCGCTGCCGTGAGCACTCGGTTGGTCTCCGCGACCATCTGCCGGAAGGACACTTTCCATTTCTCCGGGAAGCCCTCCGCGAAGTAATACACTGCGGGCTCGGTGCGGTTCGGATCCCAACGACGCGCGAGCGACTGAGCCGACAACAGGCCGGTCTTGTCGTCTCGGAAGAGGTTCAGCGCCTGGAACACGCCATACTTCTTGTTGACCTCGTCCTTCTCCGCGATCACGAGCGGTTGGTAGGTCGAGGGTCCCGGCCGATAAAAAGAAAATCGGAACTGAATCGACGCGGTCCCGGCTCCGCTGATCAGGGTCATGACGTCGTAGCAGGCCCCGTAGGCCCCTTCGATGCGGAGGAGGTAGTTGATTTCGACGACGAAGGTGAGGTGCTGATCGGCCTCGTCGAACTCATAGGTCCCTGGGACCAAGCTCGCGCCGGTGACGGAGGCGCACTGGCCGAGGTAGTCGGCATAGTACCAAGCGACCTGGCCGATGGGGCTGGTCGAGAGCCCCTCGAAATCGACTCGGAATTTTTGCCGCTGCATCCACGGCGCCTCGGTATTCTCTTCCAGATAGTTGGTCCGCTCGCCATCGAGGCTCTCACGGAGCTTCACGTCGACGTGTGATCCCGGGAACTCCATCAGGACTCGGTCGGCAGTGGTCGGAAGATCGTCGTTGGCGTCGTCGGGTCGGTCTCGCATGAGCCGGGTGGCGTCGAGGATCTGCAGCGAGTCCTCGCTGTACCTGAAGCGCACGAGCTCGGGGTCGCCGCCGGCAAATTTCCCTTCGACGCCCGGAAAGGCGTAGTCAGCCACGGCGTTTGGGGAGCTAGCCTTCACCACGGTAGCTTTGTACAGCCAGCTCGAGTCGGTGCTGCCTTGCCCGAGCTTCGGGTTCGGAGCGGTGAGCTTGGCCTTATCGAGGTAGATCGACTCGTCCCGGAGGCCGTTGCGCACGGGCCGGTAGTCGACGCACGCGGAGAGGAGGAGGATACCGAAGGAGAGTTTCTTCATCGAAGTCATGACGGAAAGCTCCGATTCATCGCCAGATCGCCGCGGCGACCGCGCGTCCGTCGTAGGCCGTGAGCTGGACTCGGTTCGTCAGAGAGACCACCGAGTCGAGCACGTTGCCGTTGGGAGAGTAATTGTAGACGATCTCGCAGTCCCGCGCGGCGTCCGGGCCGGCGAGCTCTTGCCAAGCCTGAATGCTGCGCCGGAGGTCGACGCCGTAGCGAATCGGTAGCCCGTCGCACAGCTCGATGTCGCCCTTGAAGTCGCCCTGAGACGCGCGACCGATCTTGCCATCGGCCTCGATCCAGAACGCCATGACCGTCTCTTTGCCATAAAGGCGGACGACGTGAGAGGGTACGAACTCCCAGCGCTCTCCGCGGATTTGGCGGAGATAGCCGTTCTCGTCTTCCATCGGGTCGCCGGAGACAGGGATGCGCAGCGTCTGACCGCCCGGCACCGCGAGCACGGCGTCGAGCATCGTGAGCCGTCGGTCGAAGTCCTGAATCGTGATGGGTGCGCCCCCGAGCGAGTACGGATTTCCGGCCGTGCCCGCCCGTGCCATGGCCAACGTGAAGAAGGGCTCGGAGGTGCCTTCGGCCGCATTCACTCGTGCCAAGGCAGCCTCGTAGAGCGCGTCGAGCTCGCTGCCGCCCCGGCTCACAGTCACGAACGTCACCGCGCCGAAATCCAAGCTGTACTGGACCTCGAGACGATACGAGACACCCCCGCGCACGAAGTGGGCCGCGCCGATGGACCAACGACGGTCGTCCGTAGTCTGGAAGAACTTGAACGTGCCGGGAGCCTCGGACTCACCGTGGGTGAACGCCTCCAACACCGCGTCGACAAACGGCTCGATCAGGAAAGTCGGCTCGGTGATCCGTGGGTCGACCATCGCGCGATCGGCCTCCGAGAGCGCGTCGTAGCGCGCAAGCACGTCGTCGACCACTGCGGGAATCCAACTCCCGCCGGACCCGGGCACCTTCAGCTCACCAATGGCCTGCGGATCGTTGCGAATGAAAGGATTGAACAACTGATAGTCGCTGAGTGGATGAGTGGGCCCTGAGGTCGACGTGCCGATCACCGTCCCGTGTACGCGCTCTTCGAGCTTCCGTTCGTACAGCGTTCCGAGCGAGCGCGGCCGAAACTCCTCGACGGGTGCCGCCAGCACGCGGGAGAACGAAACCGTGTACAACGTGTCCGGGTCGGCCGGCGGCTCACCATCCTTCAGCGCCGCGGAGGTACTCAGCTTGCGAACGAAGCCGATGTCGAGCCCGTTGAAGTTGACGTCAACCGAGTCCCGCGCGGTCCACACGTCGTAGTTCACTCGCTTCAGCGTTCGGTCGTCGGCGGCGTCGATACACACCGCCTTGAATTCGCCGAAGCTCGCCTCGTCGTCCAACGAGACCTCGCAATTGGGCCGGGAGTTGCTCCTGAACTTGAAGTCCATCGTCGTTCCGTTCGCCTCTCCAAACGAAATCTGGCCGGAAGTCTCGAACGGAGCTACTCGGACGGGCTCGAGGATGATCCAACTGATCTGCCCCTCGGGAGAGAATCGAAGCTGAACACCGGAATCCTGGAACACCACGAAGGTCGCCTGAGGCGCCGACTCGTTCGTCGCATCGTACGTGATGTCGCAGATCTTCTCGGCGACGCAGTCATAATTAGCAGGCAGCGGATCCCCGTCGAAGAAAGTCTCCCGCAACATGGCGTACATCTTCGTTACGTTGGCGTTGTTCAGCCACGAGTTGGTCCGGCGCGCCTGGTCCGCACGCGACGAGTATTGGTCGAGCTCGGTGTCGCCGATCTTCACGCGCTCTCGAGTCCTGATCAAGACGGGGACTTGGTTCCCGCTCGCGTCGGTGTATGACCCGGACAGAGTTCCGAGGTACTGAGTATAAGCCACCAGGAACTCGATCAGCCTCGTCTCCTCGTTGAAAAAGACGATCACCTCTTCGGTCGGTCCCCAGGAGAACGCGTTCGAATAGGTGAAGGACGGGTCGCAGAATTTTCCGTCTTCCGGTCGTCCCACCAGATCGTCGGCGCGCAGGGGCCGGCCGTCCGGGTTCCAAAGCGGCACGCCGCCCAAAGACACGTCCGGAATCACCGGCTTCAGCACCATGTCTTGGATCAGGGTGTCTTGCTCGCTGACGTCGCAGAAGCGAGCTCGGCCCACACGATCACCACCTTCGGTGTCGAAGCCTTTTTCACCGGGCTGGACGAACGGGGAGATTGGCGCCGTGCCATTGTCTTGGCTCGGGTCGCCTTCATAGGGTGTGAAAACCTGTTCGGGGCCGTCTTCGCAGGCGAAGGCGAGAGCCAAACACGGAAGCAACTTCGTGACGCGCATCCGGAGTCCTCCTGGAGGACGCGTCAAAGCACGGCGGATGGTTTCGAGCAAGGGTTCGTTCAGATAAACTCGCAACCGGGCTGAACCGGGGGAAGCGATCCTTGCTCGGATTTTGGAAACTGAATATTTGATCAGTATGACCAGAGAACGCTACGTGGAGCTTCGCTGCGCGACCGCGTTCTCCTTCCTGCGAGGGGCCTCGACACCCGAAGAGCTCGTCACCCGGGCCAAGGAGCTCGGTCATTCACGGCTGGCGATCACGGACCGAAACGGGTTCTACGGCGTGGTACGAGCTCACCGAGCGGCCAAGGAGCTCGAACGCAGCGGGGAGAGCTTGCGAATTCTGGTTGGGTCCGAGGTGAGCACGTCTGCCAACGATGGGTTGGAGGCGGAGGTCACGGACACCACATCCGCGGCGAGAGTACCTCCGTCTTTGATTCTCTTTCCGACCGATCGAGACGCCTACGCGCGGCTCTCTCGGATGCTGTCGGAAGCTCGGCTGCGCGTCGGAAAAGGCGGATTCGAGCTTCACTTCGCGGACGTCGAGCGCGCTTCGAAGGACCTCTTTGCCATTCATGTAGGAGACCCTTCAGACTCGAGCCTCACGGATGAGTATGAGGTCTTTGGAGATCGGCTTTCGATCGCGGTGAGTAGGACGTTTTCGCCGTTCGATCGACCCCGCATCGAAGCCGCGCAACGCGCGTCGGTGAGATTTCGTCTGCCGCTGGTGGTCACCGGCGGAGTGTGTATGCACTCGGCGGCCCGAAAACCGATCCTCGACATCCTGACGTGTATTCGCCTCGGAATTCGACTGTCCGAAGCAGGTCGTCGTTTGCTGCCCAACGCGGCCGGGCACCTTCGCTCGGCCGCCGAGATGGTCGAGCTCTTCGCCGAGCTCCCGGAGGCGCTCGAGCGGAGCGTGGAGATCGCCGATGCGTGTCGGTTTTCTCTGACCGAGTTGCGGCATCGCTTCGCCATCGAGAGCTTGCCGGGGAACGAGTGTCCGATGGAGTACCTGCGAAAGCTCGTCGAAAAAGGAGCGTGCGAGCGATATCCGCAAGGAGTCCCCGAGGACGTTGGCCACCAGATTCGACACGAGCTCGATCTCATCGAGCGTTTGGACTTCGCTGGCTATTTTTTGACAGTCTGGGATATCGTCAGGTGGGCGCGAGCTCGCGGCATACTTTGCCAAGGTCGAGGGTCCGCGGCGAACTCGGTCGTGTGTTACGTCCTCGGAATTACCGCGATCGACCCCGTCCGCATGAGTTTGCTCTTCGAACGATTCATTTCGATCGAGCGCGGGGAGCCTCCTGACATCGACGTCGACTTCGAACACGAACGCCGCGAGGAGGTCATGCAGTACGTCTATGAAAAGTACGGCCGTGACCACGCCGCGCTGGTCGCCACGGTCATCACGTACCGTGCCCGCTCGGCGTTTCGAGAGGTCGGCAAAGTGTTCGGGCTCTCCGAAGATCAGCTCGAACGACTCTCCGCGCTGTCCTCGGAGCTTTCCTTCCCGCACGAGACGCCAAAAATCAAGGAGCAGGAGGAAGACGCAAGAAATTGGGTCTACATCTCGGACTCACCGGTGACCTCGGCCGAGCTCGTCCGATCGGGGCTCGATCCGCGCGACGAGACCGTGCAGAAAGTCGTTTATTTCGCGCAGTCGCTCAGAGGGTTGCCGCGGCACTTGGGACAGCACACCGGTGGGTTCATCATCTCTCGTGACCCGGTCATCGAGATGGTCCCGGTGGAGAACGCCACGATGCCTTTCCGGACGGTGGCTTCGTGGGACAAGGACGACATCGAGGCGCTCGGCTTTTTCAAAATCGACCTCCTCTCCCTGGGTATGCTCTCGGCGCTCCGCAAGACCCTCGATCTCGTGCGCTCGTTCGAAGGTGTGGACCGCACCCTCGCGACGATCCCAGCCGAAGACCCCCTCGTCTACGACATGATCTCCGACGCCGACACGATCGGCACTTTCCAAGTCGAGTCACGCGCGCAGATGCAGGTGCTACCGAAGCTCCGGCCGAGAACTTTCTACGACATCGTGGTGTCGGTCGCGATCATCCGGCCCGGTCCCATTCAAGGGGACATGGTGCACCCGTACCTACGTCGCCGACGCGGAGAGGAGCCCGTCGAGTACCCGCACCCGGCACTTCGAGACATCCTCGGAAAGACACACGGTGTGCCGCTCTTTCAGGAGCAAGTCATGAAGATGGCGATCGCGGTGGCTGGATTCACCGGAGGGGAGGCCGACGAGCTTCGACGCGCCATTGGTTGGAGGTCGAAGATTCACATCGATCGATTGAGGGACCGATTGATCAAGGGCATGCTCGAGCGAGGGATCGACGCGGCCTACGCCGAGCGCGTCTTCAAGATGATTCAAGGCTTCGGTGGATATGGATTTCCGGAATCTCATGCAGCCTCGTTCGCGTTGCTCGCGTACAGTTCGTGTTTTCTCAAGCGATATCACCCAGCTGCGTTTTTAGCGGCGCTGCTCGACAGTCAACCGATGGGCTTCTATTCACCGAACGTCTTGGTGCAGGATGCAGAGCGTCATGGGGTGGAGGTCCGTCCCGTCTCGGTGGTCTTCAGCTTTTTCTCCGCGACCCTCGAGCCCGCTGACGAAGCTCTCCAGAACGCCGCCTGGATCAGCGGACAAATCAGAGAAAAAGGTCTGCACACCCCTTTCAAAGACCACGAGCTCGGCCGGCCGAGCCATGGATCGGCGATTCAGCCCGCGGTGCGCCTCGGGCTCTCCCAAGTCCGCGGACTCTCTGAGGCGGATGGATTGGCCATCGTTCGTGCCCGGAGTGAGTCTCCTTTCGTTTCGGTGGCCGACTTCGCCGCGCGAACCAAAGTAGCCAAGGACGCGATCGCCGCGCTCGCCTCGGCCGGGGCGTTCGCGGATCTGGTGCCAGCGCGACGAGAGGCGATGTGGAGAGTGCTCAACCTCGACCCCAGGAGTCCGCTCTTTGCCAGCGTCGAGCCGAAAAGTGAGATCGCTCCGAAGCTCCCGGTCCCGAGCCCCGCAGAGACGCTGGCGCTCGACTACGAGACCACTGGCCTCTCCGTAGAAACTCACCCCATGAAATTGCTGCGCGATCGAATGCGCGAGGATGGGGTGCTTGGGTACCTGGACTTGGAGCTGGTCCCCACCGGCATGAGAGTAAAAGTCGGTGGGCTGGTGATCACTCGGCAGCGGCCAGGAACGGCGTCGGGCGTCGTCTTCATCACCCTCGAAGACGAAAACGGTCACATGAATTTGGTCGTGTTCCCGAACGTCATGACGCGATTTCGGCGAGAGGCCACGGAGCATTCCCTCCTGATCGTGGAAGGCAAGGTTCAGCGGGAAGACAAAGTCACCAACGTCATCGTCGAAAAAATCTCACCGATGCCGAAGGTCGCTCCCCAGCCCGTAGGGCGTTACAACCGCTTCTATCGTTGCGGGTGAATGGTTCCCGCGACACGTGCATTTCGAAGCCACCTCGCGCAGAACGCCGCCGTGACTTACTCCATCGGCTCGGTTCCGGCGATCGCGATGCCGACCTTGGCTCCTCGGAGGACCCTGGCTCCTCCATCTATTTCGATGGGTCGTTCGTCAGAACTGATGAGTCCGTTCATGTCGGTGGCTACGCGCAACGTGTGCAACTCATTCACGCGCGAAATACCGTCGACGGACTCAGCGGTAGACGACCAAGGCAATTTGGGCCAACGCTCGGCCATCCGTATCGACCCCAACCAGGCGCATGGCGATCCAGTCGCTATCAAGTCGGCGGCCGGAAGAGATGGAAAGTCGACCTTCCGGGTCCAGCTCGACAACAGGCTTGACTGCCTCCAAGAATCTCCAGCGAATATTAGGCAGTGGGACTCCGCCTGAGAACAGGCGAAGGGTCGCGGGCATGCCAGCAGCGAACGCGCCGGGAAGCGCCATGCCGCCTGTCTGAGGAATTAGGCCTCTCCAAGAGCCGACTTCGGCGACGGGAGTAGGGACAATCTGCCCGGCACGCCGCGACCATAACGGGGCGCCGTCTGACATACTCAGCGCGTCGACCCCATCGAAAGAGGCCAGGAGTAGCACACCCTCGGTCGACGCCATCGCGAGCGGACCTCCAACGGTTACGACTTTCCAAAGTGACGAGCCCGAGCCTGGGCCCCAAACGCCCACGGTCCAGTCCCGGCCAGACTCGTCTGAAGAAAGGTACGGCAGTCGGCCGCCATCGCAGTGCCCGACTCTGGCAATTGCCTGAGGAGCCAGAGTCTGCCACCTCGCGCTTGGACCGAGGTCCAGTCTGACCACGTGCGGGGGGGGAGGCGTCCGGCGCGACCACGATGGATACGCCAGGAAGAATATCGAATTTGCGCATTGCCAGAAGTGCCTTGATAGAGGATTTCGACTTCGAACCGTTCTGACTCCCGTCCGGCTCGTGAGGCTAATGGATTTTCGATCGTTCGAGACACCCACTAGGGTTCCGTCTGCGAGCATGCCGACCGCACCTAATTCGCTCGGCTTCGCGCCGCGCGTCTTAGTCACCTGCCCGGAACGCGAATCTACGAATTCAACAGATTCGCCGTTCTGAATGAGAAAGCCGTTTTGCCCGCATGCGACAAGTTTTCCTTTCCGCCTGGACAACGTCCCTGCGGCCTCGAGTTCGATGAGGTGAACAGACTCGGCATCTTGAATCAGCAACGTCTTCGTGTTTTCGCACGGCGCCACTGAAGCCTGACCTAACCGCAGTGTCCAAATTCGCCTTGCGCTCGGAATCGAGTAGGCCTCAAGGGCCGGACCGATCCGCAGGACGAGCGTCTGAGTCGAAGTAGCGACCAGAATCTCGGCGCACGAGACATCGGAGCGGTCGTGCACGAGTCCTGGAAGCCTCGCGAGTTCTCGACCATCAGACGCCCGAAGTACTACGATGGACCCGTCCGTTTGACATACGGCAACGGCACCAGAGTCGGCGACTGGACGAAGCGAAGGATCTGGAGCGCCCCAGCCTTGCGCCGCAAGCAGGGTGATGATGGCTTGGAGTATAGTGACAACAAACCGCGATGAATCTCGCCTGTCTGTGCGATTCCCGCGCTCGTCGATGCCCACCGATACGTTGCCGGCCAAGTTGTAGAGCGTAGTCGTCAGATCGGCGTTCACCGTGCGGACGCGACGGCCGAGCTCGTCGTACTCAGACCTCGTCACGCGGCCGCCACGCCGAGCCCACTTCCGCTCGCGATGCCACTCGCCGAAATCGTGATGACGTTGCCGTTACAGTCCTGAATTCTGGTGATTCCCTTGCCGCTGGGCGGGGGTCGATAGAAGGAAAGTCGTCGATCCAACGGGGCCGGACTCCGATAACGAACCAACTTACTGTTACGGACGCCGGGCGACCGCGGGCGGGCCGGGGCGCCTCTGCTCTTCGCGGAAACACGACTTCAACATCGGACCCAGAATAGCACGAAACCCACTGCCGCGGACCTCGATTTTCGCGCGGAGCTCGAGGTCCACGCGGAGCCATCACCGCGTGGGGGACGATTTCGCTCAGGCCTCAGCGAAAACGCCGGCCGCCGCGCAACCGCGCGTAACCTGAGGAGGCGATCGCGATCGGGGCTTCGTGCTTCGTCGAACGGAACGAATTTCGGAGAGCGATGACCGCACGTGCCTGGGACCCAAGGAATCGGAACGATTTTCGGAGCACAAACGATTGCGCTCCTGCGATCGTTCGTGCATGCACACCTCATGCGACCGATCCGACAGAACACCCCCGAAAATTTCTGGTTCGTGACGTCCAGGACTTTGGAGTCCCGCTTCTTCTTGAAGCCAGACCCTCAGGCCGTCGAGATCGTGGGCTTCTTCCTCGCGCGTGCGCT